>JABGRQ010000046.1 GCA_018648225.1 Chloroflexota bacterium | reverse complement strand
TGTCAAACAGCCTTTAAAAACAAAGCCGATATTCCTTGTTGGGAATACCGGATCAGAATATTGCATGGAGTTAATCTATCAGTATGACGCACCCGCGTACAAAGCCTGTACACGGGAATCATCCCAACTGACAAACTCGCCGTTGAGTTCCGGCGGAGCATGCAAGGCCAGAGTTGCCAGCGCGCGCCCGGGGACTTCAGGACGCAGCAATTTTTGTTCTCGGTACAACCCGCTAAACTGGCCGTGCGCTTCCGGGGTCATACCGCGCTCACCATCAGCGCGAATAGTGACCTGCATCTCAGTATCAATCGCGCCGGGACGCAACGCAAGGCTCGTCACCAGCGGTTCTTCGGCAGCCAAGGTTTGCGTAAAATGATTGAGCGCCGCCTTCGAGGCGCTATACGCCCCCCAACCCTGCACCACTTTTACCGCCGCCCCGCTGGAGACATTAACCACCCGTCCGCGGCTTTCCCGTAGATGCGGCAGCGCGGCCTGAATCAGACGCAGCGGCCCAACAAGATTAATTTCAAACAGACGTTGCCATTCATCGGGATTCGCGGTGGATATGGGCGCAATCGGGCGGATCACTCCGGCATTGTTGACCACAGCGTCCAGCCGACCAAAGCGCGCCACGGACTCGCTCACGAGTTGGTGGCACACGTCAGGCTGACTCACGTCCCCGGGCAAGGCCAACACCTGCCCGCCCGCCACCCGGATTTCGGCAGCTACCTTTTCAAGCGCATCCACAGAGCGGGCATTCAGCACAACCGTTGCCCCAAGGCGGGCAGCGATTTTCGCAGCAGCAGCCCCCAGGCCGCGCGATGCGCCAGTGATGATGATTACGGGAGAGTTCATAGCCATACCTATCAAAAACCCATTGTCACTCTGAGGCGCAGCCGAAGAGTCTAGCACAGCGCTGGGTTTCATTCAAAAAATATTCAAAGCAGGTCGCTCCGCTAGATGCTTCGGGATTCACCCTCAGCATGACAACTACAGCGCCAACTTCACAAACGCCGCCATATCGGCCTTGAGTTGCGCCAACGATGGCTGGTGAATATACATCATGTGCCCGGCTTCATAATACGTCATCGAGATATTCCCGCGCAGGCTGGCATCCAACCCCAGATGATCGAAGGTATAGCGCGTGGCAAAATAGGGCGTCGCCAGATCGTAGAAACCGTTGGCAACAAAGACCTTCAAATACGGATTGATCGACATGGCCTTACGCAGCGTCTCGGCCACATTCAAAAATTGATTCTGGTGCGTCTCGTAGCTCCAGGGATGCACGCGCCCGGTCAGAATCTCATAGGGCAGATCGCTTTCATATTCCAGTTCGCTGCGCACATAATCATTCAGCATCGCCGTGTACGGCCCGGTAATAGCGCTCAGGCTGGGATCAAACTCAAAACTTTCACCCGCCGCGTCGCGGTCAATGCCTTTGAAGCGCGTATCCAACCGCCCGGTGGTGCGCCCTTCAACACGCAGCAACTCCTTCACAAAGCGATGATTCTGAATGCGCAAATCGGTCGCTTCTAAATAGTCCGGGCTAAGACCCGTCAGGCGCGCCAACTTCGCCACAATCTGTGCCCGCGTCTCGCCTTGTAAACGGCTGCCGCGCATCAACGCCAAGGTGTATTCATTCTCAGCAAAGGCTTCCGCCTCGGCCAGGGTTTTGCCCAAATCGGCCTGCAAATCTTCGGGCAGGCGTTTGTGATACCAGGCCGTCGCCGCATAGGTCGGCAAGAACAGCGCAAAGGGTAAATCATTCCCCGGCACAAAGCGCGCCGTCTGAAAATCCAAAATCGATGAGATGAGTAAAATCCCGTTTAAATACATCCCATGCCGCTCTTGCAAATAGCCCGCCAGACCTGCCGAGCGCGTCGTACCGTAACTCTCACCGATCAAAAATTTGGGCGAATTCCAGCGCCGGTAGCGCGTGGTATACAGCCGAATAAACTCCCCCACCCACTCAATATCCGGCTGAAAACCATGAAACTGCCTGGCCGCCTCGCCCGGCACCGGGCGGCTATAGCCCGTCGTTACCGGATCAATGAATACCAGATCGGTCTGATCGAGCAGCGAATAGGCATTATCGATCAGATCAAACGGCGGCTGGAGCATGTGACCTTCTTCGCCCATCTGCACCCGGCGCGGGCCCAACAACCCCAGGTGCAGCCACACCGAGGACGAACCGGGGCCACCGTTGAAGGCGAAGGTCAGCGGACGCGCCCGACGGTGATCGGCCTCGCCGACAGATTCGTCTGCATCGAGGGTGTATGCCGTAAAAAAGACTGCCGCTTTGGGCTGCTCTATATCTTGAGGCTTGTCATCGTCTTTGGGTTCGTCCACTTCGGCTTTCAGAATTAACTTGCCAGTCGTGGCCGTATAGTGCAGTTCGCGCCCATCAATCGTCACGCTGTGCTGCGTGATCGAAAGTTCATCCTGGGGCTGAGTATTTTGGGATTGGTTATTATTATTTTCGTTGGTCATTGAAATATCCTTCGCAGCCTATAGTCATTCCGAGCCGCGGGCGAGGAATCTAGCAACCGTAGGGAGCGTAAAACCATGCGCTTCGCTGGATTCTTCGTCGCTTCGCTCCTCAGAATGACGCAATGTACTATAACGCCATTAAATCACGAAATTTGGGATTCTCTTCAATGATCAAAGCCAGCCTTTGATACGCTTCTCCATCGTAATTGCCGCGTTGGGAGAATCAAATTCTTGAAACCAGATTACCTTATAAAGCCGATACCGATGGCTAAAAGAACTTTTGATTTCACCATTTTTATGCTCGTAGATACGCCGTTCCAAATTATTCCTCACACCGGTATACAACACGGTGTTGGTGTAATTCGTGATGATATACACGTACCAGGATCGATTCGTCATAGCAAAGAAAACTCGTCACCCTGAGGCGTAGTCTCAGCATGACAATTTATCCAGCCATTTCCTGGCGCACAGCCTGGTACAGCGTTTCAGCTTTGAGTTCGTGGAGCGTGTAGCACGGCGCTTCGAGATGATCGGCTAATCCTTGCGCCAACCCCTGATCGAAGGCAGCGTGTTCCATGTTAATAACCACGCTGCGCACATCTTCGGCGGCGATTTTCTCGGCCAGACGATGGGCTTCTTCTTGCGGTGGGCGATCCCCCATCGAGACGTTACCTGCCCCATCGGTAAGTAAAATCATCAATGGCTCGACATCGGGGTAGATCATGCTCTGTTGTTTGATGACCTGATGGGCCAGAAACAACCCCGCTGCCAGGGGTGTCTTGCCCCCCACCGGGATATCGGTCAGCGCCCGTTGCGCCAATTGCACCGAGTTGGTCGGCGGGAGAATCAGAGTGGCGCGATCCTTTTGAAAAACGATTAACCCCACGCGGTCGCGGCGCTGATAGGCGTCTGTCAGCAATGAGAGAATTGCCCCTTTGGTAGCTGACATACGCTCGGCCACGGCCATCGACCAGGAAGCGTCCACCGCAAAAAGCACCAGATTTGCGGTTTGTTTGACGCGCACCTTGCGCTGCAAATCTTGAGGCTGAATCGCAAACGCCACATCCTTGCGCTGCTCTTCCCGGTTTTTCTGATGAGGGGCGGCGGCTCGGATCGTGGCGTCGAAGGCAATATCGGTATGATTTCCGTTAGCGGGGCGGGCCTGAATATAGCGCCCGCGCTTGCGCTCGGTGCGTGTCACCGAGCGTCGACCTCCCCGGCGGCGGCTGAGACGGTCGAGGGGGGTTTCAAATTTACGAGCATCAAAAGCCTCGCCAGTTTTCGCTTTTTCGCCACCATCCCACCAATTGGAAGCTGTTGTGTCAAACACATCTTGCTTGGCGGGTTCTACCGGGCCGCGGTGCGAAGTTTCTTCCCCCTCTTCCTGAACGTTATCGCCTACGGCTTTTTTTTTTCAGAATCGGCCTGGGCGTTTTCATCGGGATCGCGTTCATCAAAGGAAGAAGACGCACCTTGCAACTGGTCAATACGCTCCTGTAGTTCATCGAAGCCGATATTGGCCTGATCAAAGGGGCCGCGCTTGATACGGTGCGGATAAGCCAATTCGGCAGCCAGAGCAATATCGCGTTCGGTTACTGTGGTGCGGCCTTCAAAGGCGGCATGAGCGCGCGCTGCTTTCAGAATCACCAGATCGGAGCGATGACCATCCACATTCAGCGAGGCGCTCAGGGCGGCAATCGAAAGCAGGTCGCGGCGGGAATATTCTACCTGAGGCAACAGTTTGCGGGCATTGGCAATTTGTTCCGAAAGTTGACGTTCTTTTTCAAGCCAATATTCACGGAAGCCTTCGGCATCGGACTCGAAGGCCAGATTACGTTCCATAATAAAAACGCGTTCTTGCGGCGAACGGATGCCGTGAATATCGACCGAAAGCGCAAAGCGATCGAGCAACTGCGGGCGCAGATCGCCCTCCTCGGGGTTCATCGTACCGACGAGGATGAAACGCGCCGGATGGCTGAAAGAGATGCCCTCCCGTTCGACAATATTCATGCCCATCGCAGCAGAATCCAACAAGAGGTCCACAACATGATCGTCCAGCAGGTTGACCTCGTCAATGTACAAAAGTCCGCGATTGGCCGCGGCCAGCACACCCGGCTCAAAGTGGCGCTCCCCCTTCTGGATGGCTTTCTCAATATCCAGCGTCCCCACCACGCGGTCTTCGGTGGCTGATACCGGCAAATTTACAAAAGGCGTATCGCGCAATTGAATCTCAAATTCATTACGCTCACTTCGTTCGCGACATTCGGTACACCAGGTGTGTGAATTTTCGGGATCACAGCCGAAACGGCAGTGGTTGATGACCTGCACTTGCGGAAGCAATGCGGCCAGGGCGCGTGCGGCGGTCGATTTAGCTGTGCCGCGCTCCCCGCGAATGAGTACCCCGCCAATGCGCGGCGATACGGCGTTGAGGATCAGGGCACGCTTCATGCGCTCCTGCCCAACAATGGCAGAAAAAGGATAAATCGTTGGCATAGGAATTTTTCTTCTTGTCTTGTGGGAAAGGCTTCCGAAACCTTAAAGATTTCCAAAGTCTCGACCATTTTCGCATATTTTGAGCCAAATATTCGCAATAATCTTACCACAAAGGTTGCCAAGTTATCTTTTAACCCTTATAATGTACGCCGATCTTATAAACTTGGAGTGTACTAAATATTATGACTGAAAGTGAAGTTGTCGTCGCCGAAAACATCGTGGAAGGAGAAGTCGAAGAAGCGCCCGAACGCCATATGTCTATGGAAGAACTGCTCGATGAGCAGGGCTTAGAAATAGATCTGCCTACTTCTGGTGAAATTCGTGAAGGTATAATCGCCGCCGTCACGCATTCAGAAATTCTGGTAGGTATTGGCGCAAAGTCGGAAGGCGTTATCTCCGGCAAAGAACTGGATCAGATTGATTCAGACGAACGCGCAAAATTTGAGGTGGGGGAACCGATTACCATTTATGTCCTTACGCCAGAGGATCGTAACGGGAATTTAGCTGTCTCCTATATCCGAGCCAAAGAAGAACAGGATTGGGAGCTAGTAGAACAGCTCAAAGAAAGCGGAGACGCTTACGATGGAGCCATTTCTGGATTCAACAAAGGTGGCTTGCTGGTTCCCATTGGTCGGTTGCGCGGGTTTGTGCCTGGTTCACAGATCAGCCTGACTCGTCGCACCACGGGCGACACCCCCGAAAAACGCTGGGGCAAGCTCATTGGTGAACCGATTGAGATCAACGTTATCGAAGTTGACCGTGCCCGCCGTCGTTTGATTCTTTCTGAACGTAAAGCGCTCAACGAGACCCGCGAGACGCTCAAAGACCGCCTGCTCGACGAACTTGCCATTGGCACCGTCAGCACCGGACGCGTTACCAGCCTGGCAAATTTCGGCGCATTCGTCAATATTGATGGCGCCGATGGTCTGGTACATCTTTCTGAAATTTCCTGGGAACGCATTAAACATCCGAAAGATGTTCTAAAAGTTGGACAGGAAGTTGAAGTCAAAGTGATTAGCCTCGACCAGGAACGCAAGCGCATTGGCCTGTCGATTCGCCAATTGCAAGAAAATCCCTGGCTGGTGAAAGTCAAAGACCTCAAAGAAGGTCAATTGGTGGCAGGTACCATCACCCACCTGACCGAGTTTGGCGCTTTTGCCCGCCTGGAAGACCGCGAGCTTGAAGGTCTTATCCATATCTCTGAACTGAGCGGCGACCGTGTGGAACATCCCAAGGAAGTTGTCAAAGTTGGCGACACCTTGACCTTGCGCATCATCAACATTGACCGCGACAAATTCCGCATTGGCTTGAGCCTGCGAAAAGTTGATTCCGGCGCCTATATCGATCTGGACTGGAAGCTTGCAAAAGAAGAAGTGGATGCTACTTTTGAATCGCCCTACGATGAAACTGAGGCCGAGACTGAAGTAGAAGCCGTTGAGACCGTTGAAGAAATCGTCGAAACCGAAGAAGTTGAAACGATCGAAGAAGCTGTAGAAGTTACTGATGTCGTTGAAGAAGTCGTCGAAGAAGATGAAGCAGTAGAAGAAGTTGAAACTGTCGAAGATGTTGTAGAAGCCGCCGAGGTTGTTGAAGAAGTCGTCGAAATCGAGGAAGTTGAAACGATTGAAGAAGCTGTAGAAGTTACTGATGTCGTTGAAGAAGTCGTCGAAGAAGTCGTCGAAGAAGACGAAGCGGTAGAAGAAGTTGTGGAAACCGCAGATACCGCTGAAGAAGAAATTGCAGAAGAAGAACCCAGCGAGGACGCTGAATAAGTTGCACTCGGTTTGGCTTAGCCTCAGAGCAAATTACTAGCCTTGCCGCTAAACCATCTCACAAACCAAAATTAAATGGGAGCAGAAGTTTTTACTTCTACTCCCATTTTTTATTGATGGCTACCATTAAATTTATGTAAGAAAAGCCTTCATCGGCACAATTATCGCCATATAATTGGACACTCTCTGGTAGAATTGGACTTAATCTATCTACACTAGCCAGAACAGCCTTGTTCACAAAAAGCGCAGTTCGCTCCAATACACACACTGCGTTTATCAGCAACCCCCTTCTGAAATCCATGACAACGCACCAGTAGCGAGCAAAACCACGCTCACGAAGAGTACGCTCGTAGTGCAGCATGGATAGAAATACTCCGTACAGGAGGCTATGATTATGTCAAATATCGAACGTTTTACACAGCGTGCACGCCGTGTGCTCAGCCTGGCTCACGAAGAAGCCGAACGTATGCACCACGGTTATATTGGAACCGAACACCTGCTCTTGGGATTAATGCGCGAAGACGGCGGCATTGCCGCACGCGTGCTACGCGAACTTGGCCTGGAAATTGACCGTGTGCAAACCATCATTGAAAAAATGGTCGGCATCGACGATGAATCGGCTCAAAGGCCTACACTTTCGCCCGGAACACAAAAAGTTCTCGAACTGGCGATGGAAGAAGCCCGCAAACTGGGACATCACTATATTGGTGTAGAGCATCTCTTGCTCGGCATCGTGGAACTTAATGAGGGCGTGGCGATTGATGCGCTGCGCAATCTCGGTGTCACCGGCGAACAGATTCGCCGACAGACCAATCGCATTATCAAAGAGACTAAAGCCGCTCAACGCAGTGAACGACAGCAACAACGCCAAACTGTCAAACAGACTGAAGAAGGCTCCGGTAAAGGTAAAGGCAAAAGCAAATCGAAAACGCCTATGGTTGACCAGTTGGCAACCGACCTGACACAAATGGCCGAAGATGGCAAACTCGATCCGGTGATTGGCCGCCAGATGGAAATTGAGCGCGTGGTGCAGATATTAGCACGCCGCACAAAAAACAACCCGGCGCTGACCGGTGAACCCGGAGTGGGGAAAACCGCCATCGTGGAAGGCCTCGCCCAACGCATTATGGATGGCGATGTCCCCCTGCCGCTGATTGGCAAGCGCGTACTCCAACTCGATGTTGGCTCGCTCGTCGCCGGAACCATGTACCGCGGCCAGTTTGAAGACCGTCTCAAACGCGTGATTCAAGAACTCCAATCCTCCGATTCGATCCTCTTTATTGATGAGGTTCATATGCTTGTGGGGGCTGGCTCAGCTGGCTCGGCGATGGATGCGGCCAATATCCTCAAACCGGCATTATCGCGCGGTGAACTTCAGGTGATTGGCGCCACCACGCTGGATGAGTATCGCAAACACATCGAGAGTGATGCTGCCCTTGAGCGCCGTTTCCAGCCCATCGTGGTGGAAGAACCCTCCCTCGATGAGACCATCGAAATTTTGCGCGGCATCCGCCCGGCGTACGAGGCGCATCATCATCTCAACATCCTCGACGAAGCGCTCAACGCCGCAACTCACCTTTCAGCGCGCTACGTCTCAGACCGCTTCTTGCCCGATAAAGCCATCGATCTGATCGATGAAGCCTCCTCCCGCGTGCGTATGTATAAAAGTCCGGCAGCGCAAACCACCAAAGAATTGCTGACTAAAATGCGGGAATTGAAAAAAGAATACGCGGCCGCCGAAAGCGAAGAACGCGCCGACGATGCACAAGTTATTTTGCAACACAAAGAAAAACTGGAACAAAAACTCGACCAATTCCGCACAACCTGGGACCGCGAAACCAGCCCCAATGTCACCGAAGAAGATATTGCCGAAGTCGTCGCCATGTGGACGGGTGTCCCTGTAATGCAAATGGCCGAAGCCGAATCGGAACGCCTGCTCAAGATGGAAGACGAACTTAAAGAATCAATTGTGGGGCAACTCGAAGCGATTGAAACAATTTCAAAAGCTGTGCGCCGCGGCCGCGCCGGGTTGAAAGACCCCCGCCGCCCAATTGGCTCGTTTGTATTCCTCGGCCCCACCGGGGTTGGCAAAACCCAGCTCACCAAAACACTGGCGAAATTCATGTTTGGCAGCGAAGAATCGCTCATCCAACTGGATATGTCGGAGTTTATGGAACGGCACTCGGTCAGTCGGTTGGTGGGCGCGCCCCCAGGGTATATCGGCTACGATGATGCCGGTCAGCTCACCGAAGCCATCCGCCGCCGCCCCTACTCGATTGTTGTCTTCGACGAGATTGAGAAGGCGCATCCCGATGCGCATAATATCTTGCTGCAAATTATGGAAGAAGGCCATCTCACCGATGCCAAAGGCCGCAAGGTAGATTTTCGCAACGCCATCATTGTGATGACCTCCAATATCGGCGCAAAAGAAATCAGCCAGACCAATATCGGCTTCAAAATTCGCCGCGACGAAGAAATGGAAGAGCGCGTTTCATATCGCGAGATGCAGAAAGAACTCACCAAAAAACTCAAACAAACCTTCCGCCCCGAGTTTGTCAACCGTCTCGACAGCGTGATCGTTTTCCGCGCCCTCAGCCGCGAGGATATTCAGGAAATTGTTCATCTGGAACTCAGTAAAGTTTCGGATCGCTTGAAAGAGCACGACCTTTCACTGGAAATCACCCCGGAGGCAGCCAAGATGATCGCCGATTTGGGCTACAATCCCGAGATGGGTGCGCGCCCATTGCGCCGCGTGATCCAGCAAAAGGTTGAAGACTCGCTCTCCGACAGGTTACTCTCCGGCGAATTCAAAGCTGGCGATACCGTTGTGGTGGATGTCGAAATTCTTGAAGACGAAACCGACATTGTGCTGCGCGCCAAGACCGAAGATTCGACATCGGAAAACGAAGCAGAGTTGCTCGCCGCGGCCTAAGAGCCAGTTGCCAACTCTCCCACGTAGTACACACATCGGGCACGGAAGCTGCAAATTAGCGGCCCCGTGCCCTTTCGTATATAATTCTCCCCATGCAACCTAAAGCGCCAAACTATCTGCAACAACTTTGCATCGAAATTCCAACCCGAACGGTGGGTACCGCCGGGAACCGGCAAGCTACCGATTTTTTCAGCGAAAAATTGCGCGCTTTTGGATTTGATGTGGAAACACCACAATTTGATTGTATAGATTGGGAAGAAGACGGGGCGCGGCTGGAGGTGGGCGAGGCGGCCTCTGAGATGGTTCCCAGCCCATACACGCTCGGCGGCAATTTTCGCGGCCCGTTGGTGGCAGCCGAAACCCTGGAGCAGTTGACGAAACTCGATGCCCGCGGGCAAATTTTGCTGCTGCACGGTGAGCTTGCCAAAGAGCAGCTCATGCCCAAGAATTTTGTCTTCTACAATCCGGAAGAACATCAACGCATTGTGCGCCTGCTCGAAGAAATACAACCCGCTGCCATCATTGCGGCCACCGACCGCGATCCGGGTTTGGCTGGAGGCATTTCCCCCTTCCCGCTGATCGAAGACGGCGACTTCGACATTCCCTCGGTCTATACGACCGTAGAAGTGGGCCAAAATTTACTGGCGCATCTTGGCGAGATTGTTGAACTTGAAATTCGTGCACAACGCACAGCCGCCACAGGCTGCAACGTGCTCGCCCGCAAAGGCAACCCACAAGGGGCGCGTCTGGTATTCATGGCGCATATCGACGCGAAAACCAACTCGCCCGGCGCGGTCGATAATGGCACCGGCATTGTGATCCTGCTATTGCTCGCCGATTTACTCAAAGCGTATGCAGGGCCGTTCGATATTGAAATTACCGCCGTCAACGGCGAAGATTATTACGCTGCCTCGGGTGAAATGCTCTATCTGGCGCAGCAAGGCGCTGAATTTAAAAAAATTGCCCTGGCGATCAATATGGATGCTGCCGGGTATGTCGATGGCAAAACGGCCTATTCGCTCTACGATTGCCCCGCTGAAATCGAAAGCGCCATACGGCATATTTTCGCCGGTCATGCTGAACTCATCGAGGGTGAATCCTGGTACCAGAGCGATCATTCCATGTTCATTCAGCGCCAGGTTCCGGCAATGGCAATTACCTCCGAAAAATTCTGGCATCTCACCAGCCATATCACACATACTCCCAAAGATCACCCCGCTATTATTGATACGGCAAAACTCGTTACAACCGCCCAGGCGCTGTATGATCTGGTGCTGGCCCTGGAAAAACACACCATAAATCACTAACAACTGGAAACGGCTATGATGGCAAAAACTTACTCCCAATACGTTTGTCAACAATGCGGACGCAGATCGGCCCGCCAAATGGGGCGTTGCCCTGGATGTGGCGAATGGAACACGCTGGTTGAGGAAATTATCGAGCGAAAACCCAGCGCGGCAACCCATGCGCCGCGCCGCGCGGGGCAAATTTCTACGCCCCGCCGACTGAGCGAAATCAGCAACGAGGCCGAAGAACGCATCCCTGTGCCCATCGAGGAATTTGCGCGTGTGCTGGGTGGCGGGATTGTGCCCGGCTCGGTGGTGCTGATCGGCGGCGATCCTGGCATCGGCAAATCAACGCTGCTATTGCAAACCACGCTGGCTATGGCTGAGCGCGGCCCGGTGCTATATGTTTCCGGCGAAGAATCCGAGCGACAGATCAAAATGCGAGCCACGCGGGTTACGGCAAGTCCCCCCCCGTCCCGCTCCCCCGCTCCTACGGAGCAAGGGAGCGGTGAGGGGGGCTTCCCCGAAAATCTCTACCTCGTTACAGAAACCAGCCTCGATGTGATTCTCGAACATATTGAAACCATCAAACCCGATCTGATCGTGATCGATTCGGTACAAACCACCTACCTGCCCGAACTGGAATCTTCAGCGGGGTCAGTCTCGCAGGTGCGCGAAACGGCTTCGCGCCTGCGAGAGTTGGCAAAAACTACCGGAGTTACGGTTTTCCTGATTGGGCATGTTACCAAAGAAGGTACCATCGCCGGGCCGCGCGTGCTAGAGCATATTGTGGACGCGGTACTGTATCTGGAAGGCGACCGTTTTCAAACTTACCGGCTGTTGCGCACGGTCAAGAATCGCTACGGGGCAACTTCGGAAGTGGGTGTCTTCGAGATGCGCGAGCGCGGCCTCGTTGAGATCACCAATCCATCAGAAGCCTTTCTGGCCGAACGCATGGTAAATGCCCCCGGATCAGCCATCGCCGTAACCATGGAAGGCACGCGCCCGTTACTGGTCGAAATTCAGGGTCTCACCAGCCCAACCAACTTCGGCAACCCGCGCCGTACCCCCAACGGCATCGACTTCAACCGCCTGCTGCTGATCTCCGCTGTGCTAACGCGCCGCGTGGGTGTGCGTCTGGCCGAGCAGGATGTCTTCGTCAATGTGATTGGCGGGCTGAAAATCAACGAACCGGCTGCCGATTTGGCTGTCGCCACGGCGATTGCTTCATCCGTCAAAGATGCTCCCGTGCGCGCCGATACGGTGCTGATCGGCGAAGTGGGGCTTTCGGGCGAATTGCGCATGGTTGGGCAAATGCCCGCTCGCCTGCGCGAGGCCGAAAAACTGGGTTTTAAAAATGCCATCGTCCCGCGGCGCCTGAGCAAAGGCGAACCCTGGCCCAAGGGGATTAATGTAATTGAGGTGCGCAGTCTGCGCGAGGCATTGAAGGCGGCGTTGATCGAAGAATGATCCAAGAAATCCACGCCAAAACGATTCTTAACCACGTCAAGCAGCCGGATGACTGGTTTGGCCTGAAATACAATATGAACCTGTATCGCGGCTGCCAGCACCAGTGCATCTACTGCGATTCGCGCTCGACGTGCTACCGGATTGAGAATTTCGCCGATATTCATGTCAAAGTTAACGCCATCGAACTCCTCGCCGACGCGCTGCCCCGCAAACGTGTGCGCGGCACAATCGGTTTTGGCTCGATGAACGATCCTTATATGCCCGTCGAGCGCAAAAGCCAGCTTTGCCGCCGGGCGCTGGAAATCATCGCCGAAAACCGTTTCCCTGTGCATATCATCACCAAATCCGATCTGGTGCTGCGAGACCTGGATTTGCTGGCACAAATCAACGCCGACAGCTACGCCGCGGTCAGTTTTACCATCACCACGGCGGATGACGAACTCGCCCGAAAAATCGAACCCGGCGCGCCGCCATCATCGGCGCGCTTCGCGGCCATGAAAACGCTCTCGGATGCCGGAATCCACACCGGGGTGACGATGATGCCCGTCCTGCCCTTCATCGCCGACACCATCAAGAATATTGAAAAACTGCTCGAACTGTGCTATCTCCGCGGCGCAGCCTACATCCTGCCCTGGTTTGGCCTGACGCTGCGTGAAGGTTCACGCGAATATTTTTACGCCAAACTCGATAAACTCTTTCCCGGCGTAAAACAAAAATATATGCGCCAGTTTGGCCTGCGTTACGAGTGCAACTCGCTCTACGCTCCGGCACTTTATACCCGCTTCAACGAACTGCGCCAACAATACGGCATCGCCGACCACATGACGATTTTCGCGCCTGAACCCGTCAAAAAGAAAACCGCGCAGATGAATTTATTCTGAAATCTCACGCAAAGCCGCCAAGTCGCAAAGAAAAAAACTTTCAACCTGCAACATGCAACCTTCAACCCCCACCTTCCACATCGCCCATATCCCCATCCACGGCGAGGCCATCCTGTCGCCAATGGACGGCTATTCCGATTGGCCGTTCCGCTCGCTGTGCCGCGGCCTGGGTTCGGCCATCAGCTATACCGAATTCGTCAAGGCCGAAGATGTGCTCAACCGCCGTGAGCAAATTAACGACAAACTGCGCTTCACAAATGACGAGCGCCCGCTGGCGATTCAGCTCTATGGGGATGATGCCCGAACGATGCGGGAAGCCGCCCTGCGCCTGCAAGACTTAGGGCCAGATTTCATCGACATCAACATGGGCTGCCCAGCCAAGACGATTGCCAACCGCGGCGCAGGCGCGGGGTTGCTGCGGACTCCTGTAAAGGTGGCGCGCATACTCCGGGTTTTAACTACCTCTTTGGCGATTCCCGTCACCGCCAAAATCCGCCTGGGCTGGGATGACGACAGCCTGACCTACCCGTTGATCGCCCGCATCGCCGAGAACGAAGGCGCGGCGGCCATCGCCGTGCATGGGCGCACCAAAGTGCAGGGCTACGGCGGGCAGGCCAATTGGGACGCGATTGCTGAGGTCGTAGAATGCGTGAATATCCCCGTCATCGGCAATGGGGATATTAAAAACGTAGCCGACATCGAACGCATGAAAACCCACACCGGCTGCACCGCGGTGATGATCGGGCGCGCCGCCATCGCCAACCCGTGGATTTTCGCGCATCTTGATCGTCCAGCCGTCAGCCTCGAGCAAGCCCGCACCACGCTGCTCGATCATTTGGAGCGCAGTCTTCAATTCTACGGCCCGGAGCGCGGGCTGATACTCTTCCGCAAATATGCCGCTCATTATCTCTCGCCGTACCGGTTACCAAAAGAAGTGCGTCAAAAACTGCTCACACGCACGCAGGCCGACGAGTTTGTAGCGCTACTCGATGAACTAGATCTCGGAGGTCAGTAAAACCTCGGAGGTCTATAACTTGCTGTCTTTATGCTATAATCGCCGCCATTATGAGTATCGAAGAAACCCTGCCCCACACCCCCGAAGAAGAAATCACCGAGGAAGTAATTCCGGAACCTTCGCCCGAAGCGGCGCTTGAAGAAGAACCATCTGCGCCCGATGAGAATAAAACGATGACGTTCAAACGCTCGCATGTGTATGCTGCGCTGCTGCCGCTGGCCTTCGTGATCGGCCTAAGTGTAGGCTATCTGTTTTGGGGACAAGAACCAGCGATTGTTGCTGCTCCGGAAGCTGCAAATGAAGCTGCCGCACAAGCTCCTGCAGAAGCCGAACCCGCCCCGCAAGAAGTGCGCCGCTATGATGTCCCCGAAGATGATGATCCTGTTTGGGGCCCAGATGACGCCCCGATTACGATCATCGAGTTCAGCGATTACGAGTGCCCCTACTGCCAGAAATGGCACGTTCAAATTTGGCCGTTGATTCAGGCAGCTTACCCCGAGCAGATTCGATTGGTCTACCGCGATTTCCCGCTGACAAATATTCACCCCAACGCCACGCCTGCCGCGTCGGCTGCCAATTGTGCTGAAGAGCAGGATGCCTATTGGGAATTCAGCGAGATGCTCTTCTCAGCAGAACAAAATCTCAACGTAGAAACATATCTGCAATATGCTGAAACGCTCAATCTGGATATGGACGCTTTCACCGAATGCGTCGAGAGCGGTCGACACAACGCCGAAATTATGGCCGATTTGGAATATGCTGTTAATCTGGGCGTGAGTTCTACACCAACCTTTTTCGTCAATGGGATTCCCGTTGTCGGCGCGCAGCCCTTTGAAGTCTTCCAAAATATTATTGAGGCCGAGTTCGCCGGAGAGATTCCGTAGCCCCAGAGCTAATTTTTAGTTACTAGTAGTCAGTTACCCATTCGCCGCTGAGAAATTGCTTCTCGGCGGCGTTTTTTCTTGCGCTATAATTGGTGTGGTTACCGCATATGCAAAAAAATACAATCACTTATCAACCATCTCTATTTCCCAATTTGACCGCAAAATTCCCGGCTACTCGATATCAAGGGAGTAAAGCAAAGCTTGTTGATTGGATCTGGGAGCAAATAAAAGATAAAAATTTTTCAACATGCCTAGATGCCTTCGGAGGCACTGGCGCAGTTGCTTATCGACTGAAGCAAGCTGGGAAACAAGTCACTTATAACGATATTCTTCGATTCAATTATTATTTTGGTCAAGCACTGATTGAAAATAACCACACTCAATTACAGCCTTCTGACGTTAGTTGGTTACTACAAGAACATGCCGATCTTGAATACCCCAGGCTTATTCAAGATACTTTTCAAAATATCTATTTCACACCAGAAGAGAATAGGTGGATTGATCGCACAATCACCAATATTCGTCAGTTAACTGATCCTTATAAATTTGCACTCGCATTTTTTGCGCTTGCCCAATCTTGCATCGTAAAACGTCCATATAATCTATTCCATCGAAAAAATCTTTACATCCGTTTTGCTGATGTGGATCGCACATTTGGTAATAAAACATCTTGGGACAAACCCTTTGACATCTGGTTTCAAAAATTTATCAAAGATGCTAATCGAGCTATATTTGATACAGGCCAAACCCATACTGCGCTTAACCACAATGCATTAAATATTCCTGGCAAATATGATTTGGTCTACATTGACACTCCCTACATTTCACAAAGCGGCACTGGTGTTGATTATCGAAGTTTCTATCATTTTCTTGAAGGATTAACTTTCTATGATACATGGGAAGAATCTATTGATGAAACATCAAAACATCGCCGTTTGGTGCCTCAACACAATGAATGGACAAAAAAAGCAGAAATTCACACTGCATTTGAGCGTATTTTTGAAAAATTTCAGGAGAGTATTATTGTTGTTTCCTATCGCAGCGATGGAATACCATCCGATGAAGAATTGATTAAATTGCTAAAAATATATAAACCGAATGTGAGTGCTGCCTATTTTGGAAAATACAAATATGCATTATCTACCAATTCAAACTCAAAAGAACTTCTTATCATTGGGGAATAAAAAATGGAACTAAAAGATATATTTCAACAAAAATTAGTTGCTTATCTTGCAACTTTTCGAAATGCACTATCTACAGAATCGGGCGAATGGGCCGTCAAAGGCTTCGTTGATATTTATCGCAACATTTATACAATTTCCATCGATACCAAGGTGATCTCAAAAATCATCGAGTTAACCCTATTTCCGATTCTTTCTCAATTTGCCGAAACTAACGGATATCGTATCGTACTCAGTGAGCATCAAAACCACTACCCAGACATCAGTTTCATACTACCTGATGATTCAAAAATCGCTCTGGATTTAAAAAGCACATATCGTGTCAGTGATACATCAGTAAGTGGCTTTACTCTGGGCGCATTTACAGGGTACTTTAGAAAACGTTCATCGAGCAAGAACATTACCTTCCCCTATAATGGATATCTGGCGCATTTTGTTCTGGGGGTTATCTATAGTCGCAGTGAAAATACGCCCGACGAACACACAGTTTATACAATTGACAATCTTCATAACATCATCTCTGTAATTCAAGATTTCGATTTTTTGTTACAAGAAAAATGGCGCATCGCCAATGATTCCCCAGGCAGTGGAAATACAAAAAATATTGGCTCGGTAAAAAACATTGCTACTTTGCAAAAAGGAGATGGGCCTTTTGCCAAATATGGCGAAACTGTTTTTGATGACTATTGGATGAATTACTTGACACGCGATATGGCAGAGACCATAGATTCAGATATTCCATACCGAAACTTGCAAGAATATTGGCAATGGCGTGAAAGGGCATCGAAAAAATAATGACATCCTACGGATTTTCTCCCCAAGGCGAATTTGAAGATACCCTGCGCGACGGCATCACTGCAGCGAAAAATGAAAGCTACCGGCTCGCCCAACGACTGCTGGAAAAAGCCGCGCGGATGCAGCCGTATGATGCGCGTCCGTGGATATGGTTGACGGAAATCACCGACGATTTGGATGAAAAGCGCGAGTATCTCGAAAAAGCGTTGGCCGCTGACCCGCATCATATCGTCGCCCGGCGGGGACTGGCGCTACTCAATGGCAAAATCAAGGCCGAGGAACTGCTGCCCACCGGGCAGGGAATCCGGCCGCGCTCCGATCTGCAACCGGTAGAGGCTTCCACCGAAGAGAAATTCACCTGTCCCCAATGCGGCGGGCGCGTTAAATTTAATATCCAAACGAAAAACACACATTGTCTTTTCTGCGGCTTCGAGCAAAATATCGAAAAACAAAATGCCGCCGGACATTCTGAACAGGTACTTGAATTCGTTTTGCCAACCGAGCGCGGCCATCATTGGGCTGAAACGCAACACCATCTCAAATGCCAAAGTTGTGGTGCCGACAGCCTTTGGCCGCTGGGACAACGGGCGCTGCAATGCCCATTTTGCGGCTCAAACCAACTCATCGAATCGGAAGAAACTACCAATCTGGTTGACCCGCAAGCCATCGGGTTGATGGAAATCGATGAACAGAAAGCACACCAATTGCTCAAAGCCTGGCTGGGCGCAGGCTGGTTCTCGCCTGATGATCTGACCCAGGCGGCGAAAAAAATAGATTTGCGTCCAGCGTATTATCCCTTCTGGAACTTCGATGGCACGCTGGAACTCAATTGGCGCTGCGACGTCAACGAAGGCAGCAACGACGCACCCAATTGGGTAGCGCGCTCCGGGGTGGAATACAAAATGTTTGACGACGTGCTGGTCAGCGGTTATCAATCCATTGATAAACAATCGCTGCGCGAGATTGCGCCCTTCAAACTCAAGGAAATTGTCGCCTTTCAGCCCGAATTTTTAGCCGGATGGCCCGCGCTGACCTATAACATCCCCCTGTCGGAAGCCACATTAGATGCCCGCGCCGCGGTTGTGCGCGACGTGCGCCGCAACCTGCACCGCCGCGTGCTGCCCGGCAAAGAAAAACGCAACCTGACGACCGGAGCGTTGCAATGGAGTGGTTTCACCTTTAACCATGTGCTGCTGCCCCTGTGGGTCGGGCACTACCAATACAAGGGCGAGGCGTTCACTTTGTTAATGAACGGTCAAACCGGGGAAATCAGCGGCGACAAACCGCGCGACAATCTCAAGGCTGCGGCAATTATTACCAGCATCGTCCTGACAGTCGTTGTGGTAATTGCCTTTTTGGCGCTTATCGCTGCCGAAATGGGGTGGGTGCAGTTCTAAAACAGACTGCTGAATTCGCAATTGCCAATCCCCATCGCTCGCCGTATAATCCACCAACTACCAACCAACAACTTTCAACCTGCAAAATTATAAACTTATGAACCCACCCCTCGATTTCCAATCCATCATCATCCAACTGCAAGATTTCTGGAATGCCAAAGGATGCCTGATCTGGCAACCCTATCACAACGAAGTCGGTGCGGGGACGATGAACCCGGCCACCACCCTGCGCGTACTCGGCCCCGAACCCTGGAACGTGGCCTACGTGGAACCCTCCATTCGCCCTGACGACGGACGCTACGGACAGAACCCCAACCGTTTTTACCAACATATCCAGTATCAGGTAATTCTCAAACCAGCCCCGGAAAATTCGCAAGATATTTATCTCGAATCGCTGGTTGCCCTAGGGATTGATCCCGCCGAGCACGATATTCGCTTTGTGGAAGATAACTGGGAATCGCCCGTGACGGGCGCCTGGGGCCTGGGCTGGGAAGTCTGGCTCGATGGTTTGGAAATCACGCAATTTACCTATTTCCAGCAATCCGGCGGGCAGACGCTTGACCCGATTTCGTTGGAATTGACCTACGGCATGGAGCGCATCGCCATGGCCTTGCAGCGCGTGCGCGATTTTCGCGACCTAAAATGGAATCAGACGCGCACCTACGGAGATGTATATCTCACCAATGAGCAGGAATCCAGTAAATATGCCTTTGAACTGGCCAATGTAGAACGCTTGCGTCAGCTATTTGATCTCTACGAAGCCGAAGCCAACGTGTGTTTGGAACATCTTCAGGTGATTCCGGCGCACGATTATATGCTCAAATGCTCGCATACCTTTAACGTGCTCGATACGCGCGGAGCAATTGGCGTCACCGAGCGGGCGGGATTTTTCCGCCGGATGCGCGGCCTCTCGCGGCGCGTGGCCGAAGCCTATGTGGAACAGCGGCAGCAGTTAGAGTATCCGTGGTTATCTGAGGCAGGGGGCAAAGGTGCAAAGGAGAAGGAGAGTACAATAACTTCCCCCCAGCCCCCCAGCATCCCTGCACCCCTGCTCATCGAAATCGGCACCGAAGAAATCCCCCACACCGACCTCGAAGATGCCATGAGCCAGTTGCGCCAGAACGTGCCCGTCATGCTGAATGAATTGCGTCTGGAATATGGCGAAATTCAGGTTATGGCGACCCCGCGGCGCATTGTCGTCCATGTCGATGAATTAGCCCCAACGCAAAGCAATCTCGAAGAGTTGGTCAAAGGGCCGCCCGCGGCACGCGCCTTCGACGCAGATGGAAATCCGACCAAAGCCGCCGAGGGTTTTGCTCGCTCCAAAGGGCTGGATGTCAGCGATCTGGAAGTTAAAGAAATTGACGGCGGCGAATACGTAGCCGCGGTGGTGAGGTTAACCGGCCAACCGACCGCCGAAGTGCTGCTCGAGGCTCTGCCCAAACTCATCAGCAATATTCGCATTATCAAAACCATGCGCTGGAATGCCACCAACGTGGCCTTCTCGCGCCCCATTCGCTGGTTGCTGGCGCTGCACGGCGAAAGCGCGATCCCCTTCAAATATGCCGGGCTGACCGCCACCAATGCCACCCGCGGCCTGCGTTTCAACCACGCCGAAAACCTGCCCGTGGCCGACGCAGCGTACTATTTTGAAACCATTAAAGCCCAGGGCATTTTGCTCAATCCCGCAGAGCGCAAGGCCAGCATCGAACGCCAAATTCATGCCCTGGCCAAGCAAGTCGGTGGCGCAATTCCCAACGACCCCGGCCTGCTTCTCGAAGTCACGCATTTAGTTGAGGCCCCCGCAGCCCTGTTGGGCGAGTTTGACCCTCTGCACCTGGAACTGCCCCGCGAGGCGCTCATCTCGGTGATGAAAAAGCACCAGCGTTATTTTCCGGTGCAGTCTGCCCCCACCCCCTCCCCCGGAGGGAGAGGGGAGTTGTTGCCGTATTTTATTACGGTGGCGAACAAACCCGAAGGCCAATATACCGCCGTGGTGCGCGGCAATGAGGATGTCATCCGGGCGCGCTTTACCGATGCGGCCTATTTTGTGCGCGAGGATATGAAGAAAAAACTCGCCGATTTTCTCCCCGCGCTGGACAAACTGACCTTCCAAGCGGAGCTTGGCTCGATGCGGGATAAGGCACAGCGAATCGAAGCCCTGGCAGGAGCGCTGGCCCCGTTGGTGGGGCTATCCCCGGAGGAGCAGGCTGCCACTGCCCGCGCCGCCCAACTCTGCAAAGCCGACCTCGCCACGCAGATGGTCGTCGAAATGACCTCCCTGCAAGGCGTAATGGGCCGCGACTACGCCCTGCACTCCGGCGAAGCCGAAGACGTGGCCGTGGCGATCTTCGAGCATTATTTGCCGCGTTCCAGCGACGACATCAGCCCCAAGACCAAACCCGGTTTGGTGGTCGGCCTCGCCGATCGGCTGGATTCACTGGCCGGTTTATTCGCGGCTGGCCTGGCTCCCTCGGGCAATAAAGACCCCTTTGCCCTGCGGCGCGCCGCGCTGGGGTTGGTGGGCAATCTCATCGAGTGGAATTTACCCCTTGACCTGCAATCCGCACTGAGCCTCGCGGCGGAGAACCTGCCCATCGAGGCCTCACCCGCTTCACAGGCCGAATGTCTCAACTTCGTGATTGAACGCCTGCGCCATATCTTCCTTGAACAAGGTTACGCCCACGATGTGGTGGATGCGATTGTCAGCGCCCAGGGGCACAACCCGGCGCTGGCTTCTCAGGCAGTGAAGCAACTCAGCGAGTGGGTGGGACGTGAAGATTGGGCGACGATTTTACCCGCGTATTCGCGCTGTGTGCGCATTACGAGGACGGGGGACGGGGGACCGGGGACGGAAGTAAGTGCCGCCCTGTTTGATACCGATGCTGAAGATGCCCTTTATGCCGCGCTGCAAACCGCCGAAGCTGCCCTTGCCAACGACGCCCAACGCCCGACGGTTGACGAATTCTTGACCGCGATCGTCCCGATGATCCCGGCAATTGACCGCTTCTTCGAGGATGTGCTGGTGATGGTTGATGACGAGCGCGTGCGCGCTAACCGTCTGGCGCTGTTGCAACGCATTGCCAACCTGGCTAAGGGTGTGGCCGATATGAGCAAGCTGGAAGGATTCTAAAGCGTCGGGGCGTGAATGCGTCTTTACGTCAATATATTAGCCGTCCGTGGGTGTTTCCGCGGGCGGCTGTTTTGTTAAACGTATCTTGCACATCAAACAAGGCCATGTATTTGATTTTAGTACCCAAATAGGGTTGCACGAGTGATATATTTCACATAGAATTAGAAAAAGGCTTGAATACCAGGCTATCGACAACAAGGGAGCAAAAAAATGAAAATTGGACGAATACTGATCATTGTGATTGTGATTCTAGGCTTATTGATCCCAACTGGAGCAGCATTGGCAAACACCATTATCAAAAAAACAGCAGGGGTTGATCTCCCTCCAGATAACCCTCCTGCCCCCGACCCTGACCCTGCCCCCGCTGACCCAGTTATAATGCCGCCGCGTGATCCAAAGCCAAGAACGGTTTCAAGTGCCGGAACAAGTGGAATTTTGTGTGTTGGCGGCATCTGTTTTAACCCGTTCTATATTTCCGGTGGTGAGATAACGCTTGAACAAGGTGGGGCGGCAGTGAAAATTTCCACCGATGGGAACGTCTTTACACAGGGTCAACTTTCGTTTCCATTGCCTGCTGGAGCCGATGCCACGAAATGCACCTTTTATAAAGATGGCATTGCACAATCTGTACCGGTTTTTCCAGGGAATAGCGAAAATGTATACACCATCATTGGGCAGCCACCTGGATCAATCAGTGGAACCTGGAGTGTAAGCTGCACGCAATAGAATAGCCGTTTCGCATAGAATATAATCTGGCAGACCTCCGAGATGTTGAACACCTCGGAGGTCTTGCGTTAATCCAATAGACAATCCGCCCGTCCGCGCCTATAATTCACCCTTAGCGGGAAAACGAAATTTACAGCATCCCGCTATCCCTAGACTCCACCAGGGCCAACCTGCTATCCCGCAACCTTCAACATTCAACCTGCAACTTTCACCCCCATGACCGCAATAGAAGAAATCAAAGCCCGTATCGATATTGTTGATATTGTTTCCGAGAGCGTTGAACTGAAACGCTCCGGGCGCAGTTATTCGGGTTTGTGTCCCTTCCACTCAAATACGCGCACCCCCGCTTTTGCCATCTTTCCGGATACAGGCACCTGGCGCTGTTTTGGCGAGTGTAACGAGGGCGGCGATATTTTTGGCTTCGTGATGAAGAAAGAGGGCTGGGATTTCCCCACCACCCTCAAGGAACTGGCAAAACGCGCCGGGGTGGAGCTGAAACCACTTACTCCGCAACAACAGGAACAGGCCGAAGAATATGATCGTCTGCGCGAATTATTGGAGGCCGCGGTCACTTTTTTCCAGCACCAACTGCGCAACAGCCCCACCGGGGAACAAGCGCTGGCCTATATCCATCAGCGCGGCCTCAACGATGAAACGATTGCCGCCTTCGGGCTGGGCTACGCGCCCAACGACTGGGAAGCCGCCAGCAATCACCTGAAATCGAAAGGCTTTTCCGAGAATGATTTGATCGCCGCCGGGATGGTTTCGGAACGCGATTCGGGCGGTACCTATGATCGTTTTCGCCAGCGCGTGATGGTGCCGATCCGCGATGGGCGCGGGCGCATGTGCGGCTTTGGGGCGCGCACCCTCGACCCGGAGGGCATACCCAAATATCTTAATTCACGGCAAACCCCGGTTTTCGACAAAGGCAAAATTCTCTTCGGGCTGGATCAGGCCCGGCGCGCCATCCGCGAGCAAGATCAGGTGGTCATCGTGGAGGGCTATATGGGCGTGCTGGCCCCGCATCAGAGCGGCTACAAAAACGTGGTCGCTACGATGGGCACGGCGCTGACCGAAGATCATCTACGGCAGCTCAAACGCTTCACCCGCCGGATTGTGCTGGCAATGGACTCCGACGCCGCGGGAATGAAGGCCACCCTGCGCGGGTTAGAAATTGCCCGCCAAACGCTTGACCGCGAGGAGGAGATGCGCTTCGATGCGCGCGGCTTGCTGCGTCAGGAAGGCCGCCTGAAGGCCGATATTCGCGTCAGCACACTGCCCCCGGGCATGGACCCGGACGATGTGATCAATCGCGACCCAGCGGAATGGCAACGCATTATCGAAGCCGCCAAACCGATTGTCATTCACGTGATGGATACGCTGGCAGAAAGCCGCGATATCGAAGACCCGAAAACGAAGAGCGAGATCGCCGCCCAGGTGCTGCCGCTGATCGAGGATGTACCCAATGCCGTCGAGCGGGATGCCTACCGCCAACAGTTGGCGCGCCTGCTCAAAGTGGATGAGCGCACGCTGCTAACGCCACGCAGTAGAGGGCGTGGAATCCCCCGGAGCCAGTACCAACCTCGCAGGAATCCGCAAGCCACGGCGGCGGCTACTATTGTCGCCACACCTCGAGACGCAATCTACGCGCGGGAGGTGCATATCCTGGGGATGCTGCTCCGCCGTCCCGATCTGATCTATCATATGGATCGCTATCTGCAAGAACACGGCCTGACGCGCATTGAGCCACAAGATTTTCAGCACAGCGATTTGCAGGTGATTTTTGGCCTGGCATACACTTCGCTCGAACAGGGCGAAATAGAGCCATTAAATTATGTACTCAACCATCTGGCCGATGATATGATGTCGCTGGCCGATGCAATTTTGGAAGCCACACAAAATCTGGACGCGTTTACGAAAGATGTGCTGGAAGATGTCTTGCGAGCACTGGTACAATTGCGTACGCAGGGAATAAACCAGCAACTCGATCATCTGCGCTTTTTGCAAGAAGCCGCACAAGAGCAAGGCGATTTGCGTTCCAAAGAATATCAAAAAGTACAGGCACAATATGCCATGCTGCTGGGACGTCTACACCGGGCACAGAATCAATTTACCAACCTTTCCCCCATTCACTAATTGAGACCTTCGCTATGACACCTGCCAATGTTCAGCTCGCCCAGCCCCCACATTCAGAAGACGATGATATGCCTTTAGACGAAGATCGCTTTGACGACCTGGATGACAATGACACCGATGACGATGAATTATCGCTTTCGCCGGAAGAAATTCTCGACGAGGAAGATGATGACAGCGAAAATGAGGATATTGACGAGGCGCAACTAGCCAGCGCGGCAGCAGCCTTGAGTGAAGTCATGCCGAAGGTGGAAAGTGATCCCATTCGGTTGTACTTCAATGATATTGGCGCAGTCGATTTGTTGAAGATCGATCAGGAGTTTTGGCTGGCAACCCGCATGATGACCGTGCGCCGCCTGGATGCGATTGCCCGTCAGCATCTGGTTTCCCGCAAGGGGGCCTCCCCCGAACAAAGCACTTATCGGGTCTTATTTTCTGAACTGAATACGGCTTGGGCTCGCCTGAAAGAAGATATTGTTCGCTGGGAGTTTGAGTGCCCAGACTTAACGTTGATTTTGCACGAAACCCAACTGTTGCGCCAAACCTGGGATATTTCACAAGCTTCGTATTTACGCAATTATCTCGATAATGGCATGTGGGGTAAAGATACTTTTTGGGATGCGGTGGCGCGCTATGCGTTCACAATTTTTATTTCGCTCTACGCCATGCCCTCAGAAACGGCTGAGAAGCTGCGCGTTTTCATCGAAAGCAATCACCAATTGCCCTCACGGCGCACATTTTCGCGCTACCTCCCCGATGATGATGAATTGAGCCGCAATATTCTGGATTTGCGCGAATTATCGCGTGAGGCGCGCAATATGATTATCCGGGCAAATTTGCGCCTGGTGGTCAGCGTGGCAAAACGCTATACCGGGCGCGGCAACTCTTTTATGGATTTAATCCAGGAGGGCAATGTGGGACTGCTGCGAGCGGTCTCGAAATTTGACCCCACCCGCGGCTACAAATTCAGCACTTACGCCACCTGGTGGATTCGACAGTCGGTGAGCCGTTCGATTGCCGATCAGGCGCGCACCATTCGTATTCCGGTGCATGTGCATGAAACCATCAACCGCCTGGTGCGCATTCAGCGCGATCTCACCCAAGAACTCAACCGCGACCCCACCAATGAAGAAATCGCAATTTTATCGGATTTTCTAAAGCGGGAAGATATTGATACCATTCAACGCGCCGAGAAGAATGGCGAACCACTGCCATCAGATCTACAACGCCGCCTGCGCCGGGCTGCGCGCAAGGTCACGCGCATTATGCAAGCCTCCGAAACGCCGCTCTCACTCGATAGTCCGGTGGGCAGCGATGAAGATAACAACCAGCTCAGCGATTTTATTGAAGACGAAGAAGCGCTACAGCCCGTTGATGCAGCTGCCCGCGAGATGCTGCGCGAACAAGTCAAAAATGCGCTGGCAATTCTCTCCGAGCGCGAACGCCAGGTGTTAGAATTACGCTTTGGCCTGCTGGACGGCAAAGACCACACGCTGGAAGAAGTGGGGCAATATTTCAATGTGACCCGCGAGCGCATCCGCCAGATTGAAGCCAAAGCCCTGCGCAAATTGCGCCATCCCACCCGCAGCCGCCACTTGCGCGACTACCTGGAAGGGTAAATGATTAACGCAAAGGCGCAAAGAAGCCAAGACGCAGAGAAAAACAAATAATTCTTTCATGCCTTTGTCTCTTAGCGTCACCTATACCCATTAGGGTATTGCGTTAAATTTATTAGAGGAATTATTATGTCCAATCCCCGTTCTGTTTATCCTATCGAAATTGCCGGTATCTACCGTGAACTGCCCCTCTTTGAAGTTCAAACCGGGCTGAAAATTGCTATTCTTAACATTCTCGGCGATACTGAACTGGTAACCGCCTGCGCCAAAGCCCTGAATGAAAAACTCGCCAGCCGCAATTATGATGTCATCATCACCGCAGAAGCCAAGAGCATCCCCCTGGCGCACGCCCTTTCCCAAACCAGCCAAAAACCGTATGTTGTGCTGCGCAAGCAATACCGCAGCTATATGGGCAAAACCATCCAGGCCGAAACAATATCCATAACCACCGGGAGGCCACAACAACTCTTTATGGATGAAAAAGATATCGAATTGGTCAACGGCAAAAAAGTGATCCTCATCGACGATGTCATCAGCACCGGTTCCACCCTCGATGGGATGAGCGTCATCGTAAAAAAAGCCAACGCCGAAGTAGCCGGGATGGCGGCGATCTTAACCGAAGGGGATCAAAATCAATGGGCCGAGATCGTATCTCTGGGGCATTTGCCTCTCTTCACAGATTAGAACCAGTCCAATTTCTCCGATGAAAAAGCAAATCGGTATCTATTTCATCATCTTGGGCATTTTTTCTCTAATGCTCTTCGCGGCTTCGGTAAAAGCGAATCAAACTAAGGCAGATTGGTTTCTCGCAGGAATTGGCCTCGTAATATTTGGAATCATCACAGGGTGGCGCGGCAGCAAGCGATCCGCAGATGAGCGATACTTTCGCACATGGCGCAGGCTGCGTTCGCGATCAAAGAAAAGAGAGTAGTTTGACAATATCATATTGTTGAATTAGAAGATTGCTTCAGGGGGCTGTGCTATAATGCGATGGGAAGTTTCTCTAACTTAAGAAAATTTCTCATCGCAAATTTCTGGCGTGTAAAAAATACAGGGGCAACACGCATTTCATTCGCGAAAAAAGCATAATATTCACCCGTACGCGAAAATTTGGTGATTTTCCGCACTCTGCGCGCGTCGAAAAAAATATAACCAGGAGTAAAGATGCCTATCGCCCCAAGCTCAAACAAATATACCCCCTACACACTCAGAAATATCAAATCCCTTCCGCAGTACCAAAATCTATCACCACAACAAAAATTCTCCATCCAGGTTGTCAGCCAGGTACTGCCGTTCCGTACAAATCATTACGTTGTCGAACAGCTCATCCGCTGGGACAATATTCCCGAAGATCCCATTTTCATCCTCAATTTTCCACAAGCCGAAATGCTCAAACCGCAGCATTTCGAACAGATGGCTTCTGCCCTTACGGAAGAACTCCCCGAACCACAAATGCGGCATCTGGCAAACCGTATTCGGCATGAACTCAACCCACATCCGGCCGGGCAGTTGAGCCACAACGTGCCGGTATTTGAGGGGGCGAAATTACAAGGTATTCAGCACAAGTATCAAGAAACGGTGCTCTTTTTTCCAAGCCAGGGACAAACGTGCCACGCCTACTGCACATTTTGTTTTCGCTGGCCACAATTCGTCGGGATGGATGGTGTTAAATTTGCATCGCGGCAGGCAATGGTGCTGCATCAATATATTCAGCGACACCAGCAGGTGACTGATGTGCTCTTCACCGGGGGAGACCCCCTCATTATGAACACGAACCACCTGCGGGCTTATATCGAACCCCTGCTGGATATTCCCCATCTGCAGAATATCCGCATCGGATCCAAAGCCCTGACGTACTGGCCGTATCGCTTCACATCTGATAAAGATGCCGATGATTTACTGCGTCTCTTTGAAAAAGTAGTTGCCTCCGGAAAACAACTGGCCCTGATGGCGCATTTCAACCATCCACAAGAACTGGATACCGATGTGCTGCGAGATGCTGTGCGCCGTATTCGCAATACGGGGGCCGTCATCCGCACGCAATCGGCGCTCTTACGTCATATCAATGCCAAACCCGAAATTTGGGAAAGTATGTGGAAAGAACAAACAAAATTGGGCATGATTCCATATTATATGTTCATCGCCCGCAATACCGGCGCACAACAATATTTCTCTGTTCCGCTGGTGAAGGCGCAGAAAATCTTCGCTGAAGCCTATCGTCATGTCGGCGGGTTGAGTCGAACCGTGCGCGGCCCCAGCATGTCCTGCCATCCGGGAAAGGTGCGTGTGATCGGCCTGCCGGAAATTGCTGGAGAAAAAGTCATCGCCCTGGAAATGATTCAGGGGCGTGACCCAGCCTGGGTGGGAAATGTCTTTTTTGCCGAATATGATCCCCGTGCTATCTGGATCACAGACCTCAAGCCAGCTTTCGGGCAGGACGCCTTTGAATTTGAAACAGAGCTCCACACGCATCACCACCGAACGCCAAAAACAGCTATCGCAGCGAAAACCAAGCTGCTCCCATTACCTGCCACGCAAGTCCAATAATAGAGTTGTTCCCAAATAACTACCATCTTGACATCCCCCGCCTGCGGCGGGGAAAAGTCGGGAACAGGTCTAATATTAGAAGTTGCGCCCGCGTCTTTGCAATCTGCCACAAACACCCAGGAATTCAAGCTCGGGTGTTTTTTTTCTGGTAAACTCTTGACCATCCGTTTTTTATCAAAGGACTCGTATGCAAAAACGCAATATCCTTGCCCGAATATTTATCTCGCCCGAAGAGCCGCGCCTGCGCGCCGGATGGCGGCTGGTGCTGCAAACTATTTTTATGATCATCATCAGTATTGGCCTGGGTATGGGATTGCTCCTGCTGCCCTCGCTTTTCAGTAAAATCGGCGATCAAATGCTGATTACACAAATTGCCCAACTGATCGCCTTTACGCTATCCATCTATCTGGCGCGACGTTTGCTTGACCGGCGCAGTTTCGTCAGTTTGGGATTGAAGCTCGACAAGCGCGCTGGCATAGATACTCTCACCGGAATTGGTATCGCCGGACTGATGATGGCCGGGATTTTCGCCCTGGAGAGCGCCTTCGGCTGGATCACGCTCGAAGGCTTCGCCTGGGACTATATGTCGACAAGTGCGGTGCTGCGCAACGCCCTGGGGGTATTGCTGGTTTTCATTCTCGTCGGCTGGAACGAAGAATTGCTCAGCCGCGGCTATCACCTGCAAACCCTCGCCAGCGGCATCAACCTGACCTGGGGTATCATCATTTCATCCGCAGTATTTGGCATACTCCATCTGGGCAATCCCAACGCCACCTGGGTCAGCGCGGCGGGCATCTTTTTGGCGGGCGTTTTTCTGGCCTATGGCTATGTGCGCACGGGTCAACTCTGGCTCTCGATTGGCCTGCACATCGGCTGGAATTATTTCGAAGGTGTAGTCTTCGGCTTCCCCGTCAGCGGTCTGGATATTTTCAACTTAACCTACATCACCGTCGATGGTCCCATCCTCATCACCGGCGGCACATTCGGCCCGGAGGCCGGGTTGATCGTAATACCGGGGCTGATTTTCGGCGCGGCGCTCATTTATTTATACACGCGAAATTCGAATACGGGGTTGAAAGTTAAAAGTTAAAGGTTGAAGGTTCAACTTTTAACTTTCAACCTTCAATTTTCAACCTTCAACACGCTATGAACTTTCTTCTCGCATTCACACCTATCGCCATTATTTTGATCCTCATGGTCGGCCTGCGTTGGGGGGCCTCCCGCGCCGGGGCTGCCGGGTATCTCTCTGCGCTGGTCGTTGCCATTTTTGCGTTCGGATCGGGGGCCCAATTGCTGGCTGTGGCACACGGCAAAGCCCTGCTGTTAATCATCGACGTGCTGATGATTATTTGGGCCGCTTTCCTTCTCTTCCGCGTAGCCGACGAAGCCGGAGCGATCAAAATCATCGGGCAGGCGCTGCCGCATCTCACCGCCGACCGCGGCATGCAGGCACTCATCATCGGTTGGGTCTTCGCATCTTTCCTGCAGGGCGTGGGTGGGTTTGGCGTGCCGGTGGCCGTCATCGCCCCGATTATGGTTGGGCTGGGCTTCGCACCGCTCTCTGCGGTAGTGATTCCCTCCGTGGGGCACTCATGGGCGGTCACATTTGGCTCGCTGGGATCCTCCTTCAATGCCATGATGGCCGCAACCGGGCTGGATTACTCTGATTTAGCCGCCGAGTCGGCTATTTTCTTGGGGATTGCTGGACTGGGTGTTGGCTTCCTCGTAGCGCACGCCGCCGGAGGTATGTCAACCATGCGGCGGCTGGCAATCCCGGTGCTGGTTTTGGGTGTATTCATGGGCGCGGGGCAATATTTTGCCGCCACCGCCGGGCTGTGGAATATCGGCGCGTTTTTGGGCAGTCTCACCGGGCTGCTGGCGGCCTGGCCGCTGGCGCGGCACTTTCGAGGGGAGCAGGGCGAGAACGATAAGCTGGATTCCCGCTCGGTGGGGATTGCCCTTTCGGGCTACCTCGTTTTGATCGCGATCACCCTCGGGATTCAACTCATCCCCGGGATCAGAGCCACCTTAGGGGGTGTCCGCCTGCATCTCGACTTCGGGGCGGTGAGCACATCCCTGGGGTTTGCCACCCCCGCGGAGAGCGGTCGCGACATCCCCATTTTCCGTCACGCCGGGATGATTTTGCTCTACGCTTCGATTGCCTCCTTTTTGATCTACAAAAAAGCCGGATGGTATCGAGACGGAGCGGTTAAAACCATCGTAGGGGGCACGGTAAAAAAGGTGATGTCCTCCAGCGTGGGGATCGCTTCAATGGTGGCGATGGCCGTGGTAATGCAGCACGCTGGCATGACCGAAACGCTGGCTAACGGACTCGCCGAGGGAGTGGGCGCGGCTTTCCCGGCGATTGCCCCGTGGATTGGAGCGTTGGGCGCCTTTATGACTGGCAGCAACACCAACTCGAATGTGGTTTTCGCCGCCCTACAAATGCGCACCGCTGAATTGCTCGGCCTAAGTGTGGCGCTGATCTTGGCTGCGCAAACCTCGGGGGCGGCGCTCGGCTCGGTGATTGCGCCCACAAAAATTGTGGTTGGAGCCAGCACGGGCGGTATGGCCGGACGCGAAGGCGAAGTAATGCGAAAAATGCTCGTCTACACCGGCCTGCTGATCGCCCTGATGAGTTTATTAGCCGTCATTAGCGTTAATTTGATCTAAAACATAACGCTAAGACGCAAGGAAGCGAAGTCGCAAAGATTTTTTAAATTTTTCCCTTTGCGTCCTTGTTTCTTTGCGCCCTTGCGTTAAATATTTTTAAGGAGCACAAATGGGAACAACCGAAGACTACACAAAAATGCGCCGTAAGGAGCGCGGCAAAGATGACAACTGGATCAAGGCCTTTTTGGCGCGCGCCGAATTTGGCACAACGGCAACCGTCCACGGTGACCAGCCTTTTTTGGTAACGCGCAATTTCGCTTATGATGAAGCCGCACACGCCATCTACATGCACGGAGCGAAGAAAGGCCGCACTTTTGAGAATGCCGATGAAAACCCTAAGGTTTGTTTTAGCGCCAGTGAAGCTGGGCGTCTGCTGCCTGACGAACGGGCGATGGAGTTCGGCACCGAATTTGGCGGAGTGGTGGCCTTTGGGAGGCTGCGCGTGGTTGAAGCGGCTGCCGAAGCTAAATATGGCCTGCAACTGCTGTGCGACAAATACTTTCCGCACCTGAAACCCGATGTGGATTACGAAACCACTACTGACATCGATCTCAAAGTCACCGCGGTGCTGCGCATTGATATTGAAAGCTGGAGCGGCAAAGAGAGAAAAGTCGCCGATGATTTCCCTGGCGCGTTCTATTTCAAAGATGTTGTACAACAATTATAAGGAAAGCAGGAAGCCGGGAAGTTTTTTCCTGCTTTCATGGCTTCCTGATAAAAAATCATGTTAACCTGGATACGCGAACACAAATTTGAAGCTCACCTGACCGCCTTCCTGATGATGGTGATTCCCGCGGCGGGGATGATCTTCTCGGCCCGCAACGCAGCGGACAATCTAACATGGGTCTGGTTGATTCTGTTCGTGATGGGAAATCTGCTGGCGATGGTGATTCGGTAGAGAAAATTCACCACAAAGGCACAAAGAGTACAAAGTTTTTCTTTGTTTACACAAAAGAATTCTCTGTGTTCTTCGTGTCTCTGTGGTAAGTTGTTATTTGCCTCAGCCCAAAGTCCGAGGCAAATCTCCACCCCGGGGCCGATGTAGCAACCCCAGTTTACAAGTATGCTTGGGGCAAGTAATTTCACAAAAGGAGTTTCGCAATGTCCCCAAGAATAAGAATATTTACCATTCTCACCACCCTACTGGTACTTTTTAGCAGTCTGGCCTGCGTGACTGTCACCCGCGCCCTGGGCCTCGAAAATGTACCTGATCTACCGATTGCCACCGACAATCAAACCGACAAGCAGCAAGGCTTCAATGATGAGGGCGATTACGAGTATGACGCTGAGGGTCGTCCGATTTTAAGCGGCACGGAAGAAATTCTCGACAGCGAACATTTTCGCATTCACTACACCAGCAAGGGGCGTGATGCAGTCGCCTCGGCCAGCTATGTGGATGAAGTTGCACAGGCGCTGGAGCATGTCTGGAAGGTCGAAATTGATCAATTTGGCTGGGCAGCCCCTCCCCCCGATGATGGCATCGGCGGCGATGACCGCTACGATGTCTATCTACAGGAAATTCTCTGGGATGGCACGTTTGGTTATGTCGAAGGCGGAGAAGATTCGCGCTACCGCAGCGATGGACAGGTGGGCGATAACCCGAACACCGCCGCCGTGGAAGAACGCGCTTCCGCATCGTTCATGGTACTCGATAACGACTACGCCGACCTCGAAGAGTTTGCCATCGAGAACTATACCGTAACAAGTGTTATGCAATCCACGGTGGCCCACGAATTCAATCACGCCATCCAGTTCGGCTACGACGGCGAAGAACCCGCTGATTGGCTATGGGAAGCTACCGCCACCTGGATGCAAGACGAAGTTTACGACGACGTTAACGACGGCATTGAAGACCTGTACGCGGTATTCAAATCGCCAGATTCGTGCCAACTGGCCTATGGCGGCGAAGAACGCGTCGAAGATGAAAATCACTGGTACGGCGAGTGGATTTTCCTGCGCTATATCTCTGAAAATTACGGACATCAGACCGTACGCACCATCTGGGAACAGGCAGCCGCGCTGGATAGCTACGCAGCCCTCGAAGCCGCCCTCAACGCCGCTGGTACAACGCTGGATGAAACCCTGCGCGGCTTCTCGCTTGCCCTGTTGACCCGTGAATTTGAAGAAGGCGCGGCCTACCCCGTACTGCGCCTAGAAAGTACAGCCACTGGCGCCGGCACATTCACCCCCGTAGATGGCGTCGGGCAGATGGCTGCCGATTATATTGAAATTCTCGCCAATGGCGTGGTTACAGTGAAACTGGACGACGACGCGCTCACTCCGCTATTGGTGGGTATCGCTGGCGGGCAGGCGAGTGTCTTCGAGTTCAATGGCGCCCAGGCCAGTGTTGATGCCAGCGCCTTCGATCATCTCTACCTGATCGTGATAAACCCCGAACGCGCCGCAGACGAATACGACTGCTATTTCAGCGAGTACAGCGTAGATATAAGCGCCGGAGGGCAGACCCAACCCGCGGCCGAAACTCTCAGCGCCACCAATTTCTCGGCCCCCGAAGTCGAAGAACTGATGGACCCCGCCGAATACTGGGGCGATGAATACGGCAATTATGAATCCATCGAAGCGCCCGCTGAGTTGACCCCAGCCTACTTGCCCGCGGGCTACGAATTCTACGAAGCCTATCTCATGCAGGCCGCTGAATTCGGTGAAGACGCCTACTGGTACGCCCCCGATGGCGGCGAACTGACCGTGGTCGATTTCTACGGCCCCGGCGATGAAGATTTTATCTCCGTCAGCTCAGCCAGCACCAGCTTTACCAATCTCGACGAGTTTCTCACCGATGCCGATTGGGAACCGCTCGACGAAGAGTGGTTCACCTTCAACAGCGTAGACGTGCTCATCGAAGATGTCAGCGACGAATACGGCCCCTACAGTTACGCCACTTATATCCTCGGCGATCAATTCATCGTCGTGGAGGGAAATCTCAGCGTGGACGAAATGGCAAAAGTTGTTGAAAGTATGTTGAAGTAAGCAAATGCAAAATGCAGAATGATGAATGCAGAATCACACTCATCATTCTGCATTCATCGTTCATCGTTCATCATTCCCCCATGCAAACCCAACTCACCCGCTCACATCTTGCCGTTACGCTCATCTCCGTGGTCATTTTGGCGGCGTTGATCGCAACAGGCTACCTCATCTACCTGCAAACCGATCTCCCTGCGCAATGGGCCGGGGATGAAGCTTATTACATCGCCGAAGATATAACCTGGCTGCTCGAAGATGCGCCCCTAACAATTGAATTTGCAGAAGAATATATCTGGGATGTGGGTTTTGTGCCGGTGGCAGAAAGCTGGAACGAAGACAGCCTGTACTACGAAGACTGGCTGGTAATTCTAGCTCCGGATGGGGGCGTGATTGCCAGTAACGATGCCTGGCGCTACCCTCCAGGGGAATCCCCCGCCCTGAGCCAGCTCCCGGGGTGGGATTCTGAACTCGAAGCCATCGACACCTCCCAAGAAGACCCCGAAAACCTGGTCGCCTACGCCGTTTTTGGCGAAGATCATATTGGGCAGGCGACCATCATCGCCCTGGATGGTGCGCATCTTGGCTGGGTGTACTATCGCATTGGCGGCGTCGGTGCGCCGTATACATCAGGCGAAACCCTCGCCGCTCTGGCGGTGGTGATCCTCGGTTCGGGGCTGATTGCGATCATCGTTTCTGGCTTCACTGGCAGCCGGTTGGCGCGTTCGTTTAGCCTGCGTTTTCAGCGCATGAATCAGGCCAGCGCGGCATTAGCCGCGGGCAACTTGAGCAGCCGCGTAGCCATCGAGGGGGATGATGAAATTGCCCAGGTGGGTGAACAATTCAATCACATGGCCGACCAGATCGGCACGCAAATGCACGATCTGCGCGCCCTGGCCGAGCGCAACGCCATGCTGGCCGAAGAAGCCCGCTCGCTGGCCGCTGTCGAAGAGCGCAGCCGGTTAGCGCGCGAGCTGCATGATGCCCTCAAACAGCAGATTTTTGGCCTCAGCCTGAGCGCCAATGCCGCCCGCCAGTTGCTCGAAAAAGCGCCCGTGCAGGCCGCTGAACGCTTGGCGCAGCTCGAAGAACAGGCGCGCGATATTCATCTCGAAATGGATGCCATCATCAAGCAGTTGCGCCCCGCTTCATTGGGCGACCGGGGACTGGCCTCCGCTCTGAGGCAGTTGACGGCCAAATGGCAGAATCAACACCCGGTTAAAGTCTCGCTCAGCCTGCAAGGAGAACGAGAACTCCCCTTGAGCGTGGAACAGGCTCTTTTCCGCATTTCGCAGGAAGCTTTAAACAATATCGCCAAGCACGCCCAGGCCAGCACCGTGACCATTGAGCTGGTCTACGAAACCGGGCAAATTCGGCTGAACATTAACGATGACGGCATCGGCTTTGACCCGGCCAGCGTGGATGCCACGCTGTCGTTGGGCCTGCGCAGCATGCAGGAGCGCGCCGAGGAAATTGGCGCAACGCTAGAAATTAACAGCCAGGCTAATCAGGGTTGTACGATAAAAGTGCGCGTGTCATCCGTTGCTGTCTGACGCGCCATTCACTATTTTTACAGGAGAACCTCGTGTTCGTAAAAATTTTATTGGTATTTTTATTGGCAACTACATTTGTAAAAGGGCATGCTAAGGATGTTTTTGTCAAACAAGTCAATATCTTCGGCGTGCGCATTCTGGCGACTGAGAACGTCCCCGACGAGAAGTTGCTGCACGCCGCCAGCGTGATGGCCGAATATCTCGACAACGACGAAGACGGCGAGCCGGATAATCCCGCCGTTATGGAAGCGCTGGTTGAAGAAAGAGCAACTTTGGTGATGTTCGTTGACGAGGGCGAAGAACGCAATTTCGACTTTGATGAATTTGTAGAAATAGACGGCAGCGAAGCCTTGCAGCTTCTATTTGCCGAAGAAACACTCCCCGAAGGCTCGCACTACGATGCGTTTGATGCTACGCTCGAAGAAGTGCTGCATCTCATCACGCAATACGGTTACGCGCTCGCCCACCCGGATGTGTTCGGAGAAGAACCGGGCACCGAAATTGCCCTGGCGATGGATACCGCCCGCGGCGGACACCTTCAGGAAATCCCCAACCCCTACCCCGCCGGGGCGTGGTATTCGTATGACGATGAAACCTGCGAATACAACTGCATGATCGCCGAGTATTTCTACTGGGCGCTGACCTCCCTGCTGGGCGCGCAAGATTTCCCCGGGCGGCAGGATGAGATCGGCCACGAGTGGAAATTGAACACCCCTGAAAAACTGGCCGCAACCGACACCGCCATCTACAAACTGCTCACCAACCCCGAATACAGCATCCCCACGCTCTTGCCCGATGGCGTGTATAATGGGGGAGAGCTTGTTATTGAAGATTTTTAACGCAAAGACGCAAGGAAACGAAGGCGCAAAGAAATAATTTAAAAATCTTTGCGTCCTTGCATCTTTGCGCCACCTGTGCCCTTTAGGGTATTGCGTTCGTTTTTCAATATGACTGAAAAAATCACCGTTTTCATCGTGGATGACCACCCCATCGTGCGGCAGGGATTGCGCCAACTATTAGAGATTCAGGACGACCTCGCGGTGGCGGGCGAGGCCGAGGATGGGAATACCGCCATTGAGCGGATTCAGCAAATTTTGCCCGATGTGGTCCTCATGGACTTGGTTATGCCCGGCATGGGCGGCGTGGATGCGACACGCGCCATCCGTGAAGCCAGCCCGCACACGCAGGTGGTCGTACTCACCAGCCATCACGAAGATGCGCTCGTCTTTCCGGCGATCAAGGCCGGGGCGCTGAGTTACCTACTCAAAAGCTCGCTCCCCGACGAAGTTCTCGACGCGGTGCGCGCTGCGGCTCATCGAGAAGCGCGCTTGCACCCGCGCATTGCCAAACGCTTGATGGAAGAAATTTCCGGGGACGCACCCTCATTGGAAAGCCTGACCAGCCGCGAGCTGGAAGTACTCAAGCTCATCGCTCAGGGGCAGGATAATCGTAAAATCGCCGCGTCGCTGGTCGTCAGCGAAAAAACCGTCAAAACCCACGTCAGCAACATCTTCAGCAAACTGCAACTCGCCGATAGGACACAGGCTGCAATTTATGCGTTGAAGCAGCGGATTGTGCCGTTAGACGAGGGTTAAAAGTTACAGGTTGAAGGTTGAAAGTTTGTTGATACCCTTCAACTTTCAACTTTCAACTTTCAACCATTATGAAATTAGCAACCGGCATAGACCTGATCGAGATAGAACGTATCCGCGAATCCATCGCTTGTCATGGGGAAAAGTTCTTAGCGCGCATCTACACCCCGCGCGAGTTGGAAATTTGTGCGGTAGAAGATCAACCGCGGATAAACACAGATAAACACAGATATACAAACGAGAAAAAATCAGCGTCTATCCGCGTTCACGAGTGCCCGAAAGGGTATCCGCGGTTTAGTATCGAATCGCTGGCAGCGCGTTTTGCCGCTAAAGAAGCCGTTGCCAAAGCTCTGGGGACAGGCATCGGCGCGGTCAGTTTTCAGGAAATCGAAATCTTGCGAGACGAAAACCGCGCTCCGGTGTTATATTTGCACGGTGCAGCCCAAGAACTGGCCGAAAAGCTTGGACTGGAAACCTGGTCCATTAGCATAAGCCATACCGAAACGCACGCCATCGCCATGGTCGTAGCAATTGGCGAATAGCCAATTGTATTTTTCCTATTTTTATTTTCACCGCAAAGACACAAAGAAAAATAAAAACTTTCTTCGAGTCTTTGTGTCTTCGTGGTAAGTATTTCGACTTCACATAAATTCATAATAGATTTGGAGAAAATTATGTTGAAAAAAATCGGCAAAATCCTTTTGATCATTCTCGCCGTTCTGGTGGTGCTGGTGACGGCTATTGCCATTATCGGCCCCTCATGGACGCGCAACAAAGCCGAAGAATCCTTCCCCATCATCAACGGAGAGCTGACCGTTGACGGGTTGGAGGCCCCTGTAGATATTTACCGCGATAACGCCGGAATTCCGCACATCTACGCGAGCAGCGAACACGATCTGTTTTTCGCCCAGGGCTATGTCCACGCTCAAGATCGCTTCTGGCAGATGGATTTCTGGCGTCATCAGGGAACGGGTACGCTCTCCGAGATGATGGGTGAATCCACCCTCGATACCGATAAATTCTTGCGCTCGCTGGGCTGGGGGCGCATCGCCGAAGTCGAATACGCCAATATGCCTGCTGAAAAACAAGCCATCTTGCAAGATTATGCCGCCGGGGTAAACGCCTATCTCGCCGATCATAAAGGTACGGCCCTGAGTCTGGAATACGCCTTTTTACCGATCATCAACGCTGATTACGAACCCGACCCCTGGGAGCCGATCCACACCCTGACATGGGCCAAAGCCATGGCCTGGGAGTTGGGTCGCAGCAAATTGAACGGCGAAATCGACTATGCCAAGCTGCTTAAAGACCTGTCGCAAGAGCAAATTGATTTTATTTTCCCCGATTATCCCGAAGACCATCCCTATATTGTCCCAAATCCACATATCACTGGCGCGTCTGCCGCAACCGCACCTGCCAATACAGATATTATCGCCGCACTCTTCCCGGCCCTGCAACAGGCTGGTGAGCGAGTGTCGCTGCTTGGTACTGGCGATTCCAGTGCGATTGGTTCAAATAACTGGGTTATCGCTGGTGAACTCACCGATACCAGAATGCCCCTGCTCGCCAACGATATGCATCTGGGCGTGCAAATGCCTTCGATCTGGTATCTCAACGGGCTGCATTGCGCCCCGGTCAGCGACGATTGCGCCCTTGACGCGGTCGGCTTCTCATTCGCCGGGACTCCGGCCATCGTTGTTGGACACAATGCTCATCACGCCTGGGGCTTCACCAATGTTGGCCCGGATGTTGCCGATCTCTATATCGAGAAGATCAACCCCGAAAACCCGAACCAATATGAATTCCAGGGCGAATGGGTCGATATGGAACTGGTCACCGAGACGATCAACGTCGCCGGGGGCGATCCGGTTGAATTCACCGTGCAAATTACCCGCCACGGCCCGATCATCACCGACACCTACGGCCTGGAAGAATTTCACAACGAAACCGGCGTAGAATTGCCCGAAAACTACGCCCTTTCGCTGCGCTGGGCAGCGCTGGATGCAACCTGCGTGATGTGCGCACTGGTCGATTTCAGCTATGCCGAAAACTGGGGCGAATTCCGTGCCGCGGCCGCTCAATTTGCTGCCCCGGCGCAAAATATCGTCTACGCTGATATTGAAGGTAATATCGGCTACCAGACGCCGGGCAATATTCCCATCCGTGCCGAAGGCCACAGCGGCCTGCACCCCGTACCCGGCTGGACGGGTGATTATGAGTGGGGCGAATATATCGCCTTTGAAGATTTGCCCTTTGCATACAATCCGCCTGAGGGGTATATCGCCACCGCCAATAATGCCGTTGCCGGGCCGGAGTATCCCTATTTAATTGCCAATAAATTCGAGTACGGTTTCCGGGCGCAGCGTATTGTTGAACTGATCGAGGGCGCACCCGGCCCGATTGACGCAGCTTATATCGAAGAAATTCACGCCGACACCACCGATTTACTGGCCCGTGAGTTGTTGCCGATTTTATTAGAACTGCCAGTCAATGAAAATATTGCCGAGTATCACAGACCACTACTTTCCGGTTGGGACTACCGCATGGATATGGATTCTGCTCCCGCACTGATGTACGCCGCATTTTGGAAAAAGGTCATGGCGAAAACCTACCAGGATGACCTGCCCGAATTTTACTGGCCCGAAGGCGGTTCTCGCTGGATGGAAGTCACCCGTCGCCTGTTGAAAGACCCCACCAACGTCTGGTGGGACGACCAAACTACCCCCGAAGTGGAAACGCGTGACGATATTCTGATGCGCGCCTTCGAAGCTGCCGTAGAAGAAGTCAAAGACATCGCCGGAAAAGACCCCGCCGACTGGGCTTGGGGTGACGTACACGGCACAACTTTCGAAAATCAGGTTATGAGCAACTTCCCCTTCATCAGCAATGCCTTCAACCGCGGCCCTTTCCCCACAGCGGGCGGCAACTCCATCGTCAACGCCAACGCCTGGTCTTCACTCGAAGAAGGCTATGGCATTACCTGGCTGGTTTCCGAACGCGCCATCATGGATACCTCCGATTGGCAGGCCTCCACCTGGATCAACACCACCGGGCAATCGGGCCACGCTTATCACCCCCACTATATCGACATGGCCGACCCCTGGCGGCTGGTTAAGTATGTTCCGCAGCACTGGGAACGTGAGTCCGTTGAAGCGGACGCGGAAGGGCATTTGCGATTGACTAATAAATGATGAATGCCAGATAAACGTTAAAAGTTGCACGTTGAAGGTTGAAGGTTGGCAAGTGAACTTTCAACCTTCAATTTTTAACCTTCAACTCTCAACCAACCCCAACGAGAATCAACCCCAGCGACACAATCCCGATGCCTAATAATTTGGGTGTATAACGCGGCTCGCCCTGTATGGTCAGGCCGAGAACTGCCCCAATGGGAATGCTCAACTGCCGGAATGCGGCTACATAACTGACATTGTTCACATACGACATCGCGGCCAGCACCAACCCGTAGGTTGCCATAATCGTCAGCCCCGTAGCCAATCCCAAAACGATTTGCCTGGGGGGTTTCAAAATCTGCCGTAACTGACGACGCTCTGACGGGGAAAGCAGCGTCCCGATCCCCATCATCAACGTTGTGCTGCTAATTTGCAGGGCCATATATAGCAATGTAATCGATTGCACAGATTGTTGAGGCAACAGCCACGCGCGCAACTGCGCCAGGCCATAATCGTCAATCAGGGTGTAGCTTGTTGTGCCAATTGCTGCCACGAAAGCCATGATATAGACGACGCTCAAATATTCGCGCCAGCGCATTCGCTGGAAGCGGGGAAAAGGCAGCATAATGCAACCCACCGTGATGAACAGCATGCCCACCAGACCCAGATTCCCAATCTCGGTTCTGTGTCCCAGCATCAGGCTGAGTCCCGCCACCATCAACACCGGCAGTGAGCGCGCCAGCGGATAGGCCAGCGAGATATCGCCGTTGCGGTAGGCTCCTGCCAATCCCATAAAATAGACCATTTGCGCCAGCCCGGTTGCCAGCACCCCTCCCCAAAACGACAAGGGTAGGATTAACAGCGTTTGGCGATGAAACACCAACACAGGCGACACCACAATTGAAACCATCACCGCGTTCACAAAGAAAAACGCCAACGATGGATTGCGCCGTTTGCTGATAAAGTTCCACAGCGCGTGCATAAAGGCAGAGAGAATAATTAGAACCGCGGCGGTAATGCTCATATAAGATGCCGGTTATACCAGCGCGAAAATGGCATGTCAAGTTGAAAATACGGTTCTTTGGGAATATTCGCCAATTCCTAAAGAACCGAAGATACTCTTAGCGCTTTCTTAGAATTTTGTGCCATAATGTGAGCATGAAAATTCTTGTTGTGGAAGATGAAGCGGGTGTGGCCCAATTTATTGAGCAGGGGCTGCGCGAATCGGGCTATGCCGTGGATGTGGCGCGCGACGGCATGGAAGGTCGTGACTATGCCCTGGCGATTCAATACGATGCGATTGTGCTCGATATTATGCTGCCCCGTATGAATGGGCTGGAAGTATTGCACGAAATCCGTGATCAACGCGTCAAAACTCCGGTGCTGCTGCTCACCGCCCGCGATGGCGTAGACGACCGCGTGCGCGGCCTCGACACTGGGGCTGATGATTATCTGGTCAAACCCTTTGCGTTTTCAGAATTGCTGGCGCGCCTGCGCGCCCTGCTGCGTCGCCCGCCCTTACAGGCAGATACTGTCTTGCGCGCTGCCGATCTCGAAATGGACCTCGCCAAACGCGAAGTACACCGCGCCGATCAACCCATTGAACTCAGCCCGCGCGAGTTTTCACTGCTCGAATTGCTCCTACGGCATCCCAACCAGGCGCTCTCCCGCACACAGATCATCGAGCGCGTCTGGAATTTCGATTTCTACAGCGATACTAATGTTGTGGATGTCTACATCGGCTATCTGCGCCGCAAAATTGACGAACCCTTCGCCCCCCCGCTGATTCAAACTGTGCGCGGGGTAGGCTATAAATTGAACGCAAGCCCCTGAGGGTTTGGCTCATAAGTATTGGTATATTTGCTAACTTTTTTGACGAACAATGGAATGGCTCATATTTGCAAGAAAATTAGTGGACACTTTTAGCCTGTCATTTCGAGCCAGCGGCGAGAAATCCCTGAGAATTAGCGTATATTAATCCCCGCACAGGTGAAAGTTCACGTTTTTTCGCAGGGATTCCTCCCTGCGGTCGGAATGACAGTTGCTGATGGACAAAAAGTGTGTATATTTTTGAACCATCCCGAACACATCTATGAAAATCCTTAAGCTCTCCAAACTACCCATCCGCCTGCGTCTCACGCTCTGGTACGTGCTGCTGATGGCAATTTCTTTTGCTGCCTTCGGCGTAGTTTTATACGCCCGTTTTCAGCATAGTTTGGTTAACACCATCGATGCCTCACTCCAGAATGTTGCCGCGCAAACGCTCGCCACATTCGAAGTGGAGGAAGACCTGCTTGAAAGTGGAAAGCTGCTGCTGGAGCGCACAGACCCGCCGGGAGATGATTTTGCTATCCGGTTGATCTCCGCTGAAAATGAAGTTTGGGATGTGTACGGCGCCGAAGCGGTGGTGTGGACAGCCCTGAACGAGGGTTTTACTACCGAACAGGGCTGGCGCGTGTTCTCCCAGCCCATTATCGATGTGGGCAGCACACCGGTAGGCTGGATTCAGACCGCGCAATCACTGAAAAATGCCAGCGATACGCTGGAAGATTTCCGCAGCCAATTGTACTGGGGAATTCCGCTGATGCTGTTGCTAGCCGGAGTAGGCGGCTATTTTCTGGCCGACCGTGCCTTACACCCCATCGACGAGATCACGCGCACGGCGCACACTATCGAGGCTGGTGATCTCTCACAACGCATCGCCTACGCTGGCCCGCCCGACGAAGTGGGCCGCCTGGCACATACTTTCGATCAGATGCTAGAACGCTTGCAAGCCGCCTTTACCCGCGAGCGGCGTTTTACCGGCGATGCCGCCCACGAGCTGCGCACGCCCCTGACGGCGCTCAAAGGCCAAATTGAGGTCACGCTCGGCAAAGAACGCCAGCCGAAAGAATACCAACGCACGTTGGTCGGACTGGCCGAACAGGTGGATCGCTTGATCCGTTTGAGCAATGCACTGCTCTTTCTCTCGCGCTCGGACCAGGAGAGCGTTTCATGGGAACCCTATTCGCTCAACCTGGGCGATTTGTTACGCGTCATCAGCGAACAAATTGAACCCCTGGCGCAGGAAAAAAATCTACGATTCGAGCGCGATATCCCGGCAATACTGCCGACTTTTGGCGATACCGATCATCTTATTCGTTTGTTTTTAAATTTGCTCGATAATGCGGTTAAATACACCCCCCATGGAGGGCAGATCATACTGCGGGCATACCCGAGTCAAGCCGGGGTACAGGTCACGATTCACAACTCCGGGCCGGGCATCCCCGCCGAGCATCTACCCCACCTATTTGAGCGCTTCTACCGCGTCGAGTCCGACCGATCCAGCCAAAGCGGGGGAACGGGGCTGGGGCTGGCGATTGCCCAAGAAATTGTGCGTCGGCATGGGGGTGAAATCAACGTAAGCAGTGAGCCTCAGCAGGGGGTGATCGTGGTGGTGTATCTCCCTCAATCGTAAAAAAATCTTGACCCGCTGCCCAGGATAGGGTTCATGTTCGGCAACAACTGCCTGAGTAGTTAGAAATTCAGCCCGTCGTACAGCTTTTGCAGTTCACGAGGCTTTCTGTTCCGGGTTATTTCTGAAATTTTATCGTGGGCTTCAACCAGCCGCTGGCTGAGAACAGTGTTCATTTTCACGAGTAACCGGGGTTGCCCCGTGACGAAAACAGCAAAATCATCATTGATGAGTTTGAGTACTTTTGTTGACTGCATCGCGGTAGCAGAAACAGACCAGGGGGCATCGTAAAACAGGGAAATTTCACCAAAATAGCCCCTAGTCCCAACCGTATTCATCGAAACCGACTTGTTGGCATCATCAGTTTCTCGTTCAAGGAGTACTTTTCCAGAGACAACGATAAATAAGGCGCCATCTGCTTCTCCCTGACTAAAAATACGTTCGCCAGCATTATAGAATTTTTCTTCGCAGATATTCGCAAGACTTTGAAATTGCTCTGGCAATAATTCATTGAACGCCGAAACACCGTTCAAAAATTCCACCTTTTCGGAAATCGTTAACATGTGTTTTTTCCTTTCATGAACCTAACAGAATTGTAAGTCCATGATTCGATTATAAACAAGCACAGCCAAACCACAATAGGACTAAGATACTACAAGATATTGAGAAAATTCTTAGTGATTTGTTACTACTTTCTTAGCTCTCTTTTGTAGAATAATTTCAAACTCGAAAACACATGATTGAAAATCAGATATTCATCAAAAGGAGAGTAAGACATGAAAAAATCACTCATTTTCGTCTTATTGGCTGTTTTGCTCACTGCCTGTGGACAAGTTAAAGGGGCCGTCGTTCAAGCCAGCGGCGCTCCCATTGAAGGACTGCCTGGCGGTGAAGAATTTGGTATGACCCGCGAAGAACTCGTCACTAATATCGAGACGGTCGAATCGCAGATTGCGGCCTGTATGCAGGCCGCCGGGTTTGAATATATAGCCGCCGACTACCGCACAGTGCGCCGCGGCATGGTGGCCGATAAATCGCTGCCCGGCATGACCGAGCGGCAATTTATTGCCCAATACGGCTTTGGCATTTCGACACTCTACACTGGCCTGGCCCCGCAACTCTCCGCCGAAACTATCCCTGCAAAAATCGGCCTGGGAGAGCTAAACGTGGCAATTTTCAACAGCCTGGCTCCCACCGACCAGGAAGCCTATAATTTCACTCTTTTCGGCGAGAATATTGATGCCACTTTCGCCGTAGCTCTCGAAATCGAAGATTTCTCCCGCACGAGTGGCTGCACGCGTCAGGCCATCGAGCAGGTTTTCACCGCTGAGCAAATGGCAGCAGGCTACTATAACCCGCTCGACACCATGATCCGCCAAGACCCGCGCATGGCGACCGCCATCACCGAATTTACCGATTGCGTAAACGTTGCCGGATTCGACTACGCCCACCCCGACGACATCGAACCCGATCTGCGCCAACGCCTGGACGAAATTACCGGCGGCCTGCCCGTTGAGGCCCTATCATCCGATGCACTGGCGGCCCTCGAAGAGTTACGCGCCGAAGAAATGGCCCTGGGCATTGTGGCCTTCGACTGCGAGAGCAAAATCATTGACCCCGTTGAAGGCCGCATCGAGCGCGAACTCTACGCCGACCCGCCGAAATAGAACAAGGACTTATGATTGTCTAAAAATAACTTCCGGAAAAATTGGTTCATTCTGTACAAATTGCTGCTTATCTTCCCAAGTCATATTCAGATTGAACCATTTTAGCCAAGAATTTATTCTGGATGTTCACTTAGTTCGATAACAATGAAATTCTTGAGCAAAAAGAAACAAGAAAATCTACCACAAAGACGCGAAGAACAGCTTTTTGGTTTTCTTTATGACTTCGTGTCTTCGTGGTGAATAATTTTTGGCTCTGGCTTATCCGAGTTAGGTCTTCAAATACCTAATCCCTACCCACAAAAAAAAACATGAACCGAAAACAAATCACCACCGCCTTTATCTTACTCGCCGTCGTCATTGCCGCCTCCGCGGGCAGTTGGCTGGCAGGCTCACGCATTCAATCGCCCGCCGAGGCCGCTGCCCGCACCGCGCCGCCCGCCCCCTCGCCAATTCTCGTGCCCATCGAAGAACGCGTCCTCACCGCCGACGTCGTCACCCGCGGCACCGCCCGCTTCGGCCTGCCGCAATCTCTCTCGCTGGCTCCCTCACCACTCAAGGGCGAAATCGGCGTTATCACCACCCTGCCAACCCGCGCCGCTCAACTCAGCGAAGGCGATCTCCTCCTGACGGCCTCCGGGCGGCCGGTTTTCATCCTGCAAGGCGAAACGCCCATTTACCGCGATCTCACACCGGGGATCAATGGAGAAGATGTGCTGCAACTGGAAAGCGGACTCGCCCGCCTGGGCTTTGATCCTGGCCCCGTAGATGGCCTGTTCGACGAGCAGACTGGGCTTGCGGTGGGCGTGTGGTATTCCCAGAGCGGATTCACCCCCTTTGGCCCCACCGCCGAGCAGCTCGCCCAAATCCGCGAGTTGGAAGATGCCCTGGCCGCTGCGACTAATGAGAAACTGACCGCCGAAGAAATCGCCGCCGCCGCGCCCCTGGCGGTAGAAGCCGCCCGCGCCCAGGCCGTAGGCGAACCTGCCACCGTCGCCGCTTATATCATCCAGACCGCGCTCGACGAGCAAGCCGCCGCCGAGCGCGAGGCCCAACGCCTGGGCAAAACCGCTGCGCGCCTCGCCGCCGATCTGGAATCTGCACAGGCCCAAACCGGCCTGCAAGTCCCCGCCGACGAGTTGATCTTCGTCTCGGCGCTGCCCGTGCGGGTTGAGGCCAACGAAGCCGCTATCGGCGACGAAGCCGTCGGCCCGATGGTGCTGGTGACCAACAACCAACTGGCAATCGACTCATCCCTGCCGCTCGAAGAAGCCCCACTGGTCAAGCCCGGCATGGAAGTCGCCATTGACGAACCCGATTTGGGCATCGCCGCCACCGGCCTCGTCGAACGTGTCGCCAACATCCCAGGCACCGAGGGCGTAGACGGCTTTCACGTTTACTTTGAAGTCATCGTAGACGAAACCCCTCTCACCCTGGATGGTTTCTCGCTGCGCCTGACCATCCCGGTCGAATCGACTGGCGGCGCGGTCATTGTGGTGCCGCTCAGCGCCCTGAGCCTGGCCCCGGATGGCTCCTCGCGCGTCCAGGTGCAGGTAAATGGCGCGCTAGAATATATCACCGTCACCCCCGGTCTTTCGGCAGACGGCTTCGTCGAAATCACCCCCGTGGATGGCGAGATTCAGCCTGGCCAGCTTGTCGTGATCGGGTTTGAATAATTCTCAGGTGACAGTCACTTCGTAAGTGATTGTCACCAAATGTGCCTATTATAAATGTCTACTATTCTAGAATTAACCAATATCAGCCGACAATTCGGCAACGGCGCAGTCGTGCAGGCGCTATCCAATATTAACCTGTGCGTAGGTGCGGGCGAATGGCTGGCAATCACCGGGCCTTCTGGGGCAGGGAAATCTACCCTGCTGAAAATTCTCGGCTGCCTCGACCGTCCCAGCGAAGGTCAGTTTCTTTTCGAGGGGGTGGATACCGCCACCCTGAGCGACAACCAGCGCGCCGGTTTGCGTTCCCGTCGCATTGGGTTCGTCTTTCAATCGTTTCATCTACTGCCCTATCGCTCGGTGCTGGAAAACGTCATGCTGGCCGAAGTCTACCGCCAACAGCCGCGCGAGGGTCGCCGCGCGCGTGCGATGGCCGCGCTGGAACGCGTCGGCCTGGGGCATCGGGTCGATTTTCTGCCCCCCAAGCTCTCTGGCGGCGAGCGTCAGCGCGTGGCTATCGCACGCGCGCTGATGGGCAAACCCGGCCTGCTGCTGTGCGACGAACCCACCGGAAACCTGGATTCAAAATCCGCGGCTTCGTTACTCGATCTCTTCGACGAACTCAACCAGCAAGGCCTCACCCTGGTCGTTGTCACCCACGACGAAAACGTCGCCAACCGCGCCGCCCGCCGGGTGCACATCATTGATGGGAAACTCAACAATATGTCATTGCGAGCGCCAGCGAAGCAATCCCCTTCTTCGGATATAGGCGATTGCTCACCTGTACCTGACACTACAGGTGCAAGTGTCGGCGAAAGTGTACCGCCTCGCAATGACACAGCCCCCCGCGCCTCCGGTATCACCCTCAAAGACCTATTCAGCGAGGCAATTGCCGGGATGTTCGCCCGTCCCGGGCGCATGTTCCTCACCATTCTGGGCGTTGTAATCGGGCTGACGGCATTGGTCGCCACTTTGGGTTTATCACGCACCGCCAGCAACCGCATTATCAGCCAGTTCGATGAACTCGCCGCCACGCAGATCACCGTCAATGCCAAATCCACCGTCACGGGCGTGGACCCGCGCGCCATGCCCTGGGATGCACCCGCCCGCCTGGAGCGGCTCAATGGCGTGGTGGCTGTTGGCAATATGAGCGAAGTGGATATCGGCGACGCGCTAGTCAGCGCTTCACCGGTCAAAGACCCCCAGGCCCAAACCGCCTTCAAGATGAGCGTTATCGCGGCTTCGCCGGGGCTGTATCCGTCCGTGCGGGCCGAGATGGCCGCCGGGCGCTTCCCCGATCTGGGCCACTCGCAACGCGCCGACCGGGTGGCTCTGCTGGGACCGATTGCCGCGCAGCGTCTGGGCATCGTCGGGCTGGAGCAATTGCCCGCTATCGCTATTGGCGATCATATTTATCTGGTCGTAGGGATTTTGCAGGATGTCGCCCGTCAGCCAGATTTGCTCGGCGCGGTGATTTTGCCCGAAGGCACGGCTCAGCGTGATTTTGGTCTGGCCGGGCCGGGGATGGTGGTCATCGAAACGCGCATTGGCGCGGCCTCGCTGATTGCGCGTCAGATTCCCCTGGCCTTGCGCCCGGATAATACCACCGTCCTGAAGGTCGAGTATCCCCCCGAACCCGCGCGCGTGCGCGACTCCGTGCAAAACGACCTGAACGTGATGTTCCTGCTGCTCGGCGGCCTATCGCTCATCGTTGGGGCAATCGGCATCGGCAACATCACCCTTGTATCCGTGATCGAGCGCACCGGCGAGATCGGCCTGCGGCGCGCTATCGGTGCCACGCGCACCCATATCGCGGCGCAATTCCTTGTAGAAACTTCGGCGATGGGCATTGTCGGCGGACTGCTGGGAGCCAGCCTGGGCGTGTTCATCGTGGTTGGCGTTTCCGCCATTCAGGTGTGGACGCCGGTATTAGACCCATCCGCTCCCTTTGCTACCCCCATCATCGGCGCACTGATCGGCCTGCTCTCCGGGGCGTACCCGGCCCTGCGCGCCGCCAACCTGGAGCCCGCAGAAGCGTTTCGGAATTAGCGGTCTACAATTGCAAGTTGAAGGTTGAAAATTACAGGTTTGGATTGACGAACTTTCAACCTTCAACCCATAACTTTCAACCCTTTTTCAGCAAATTAATCACTTCTGCCGGATGCCGCCCTTGACGGATGAGGGCGGCCATCGTTTTCATGGGGGTATCAATATGTGTGAAAAAGTGCTTGTAGCCTTCGCACAGATAATTCAGTCCCGGTTCGCCACCCGGCGTACGCAAAATGCGGTTCTTGGGGCAGCCGCCATGACAGGCAAAACGCACCGCGCAATTTTGGCAGTAGCGCGGTAATTTTTCCAACTTATCACGACCAAATTTCGCCAGCTGCGGGGAAGCCACCAACGCTGACAAATCGGTTTCAACCATATTCCCCAACAAAAACTTCGGCTCGACATAATGGTCACAGGCATACACATCGCCGTTGTGCTCTAACGCCAGGGCTGTGCCGCATATCGGGGCAAAAATGCACAGACTTCCCGGATGCCCCAACCACGCCCCCAGCGCCGCATCAAAAATTTGTACATACACACGATCCACATCGCGGCGCACCCACTCGTCGAAAATTACCGTCAAAAATTCGCCATATTGCCGCCCGCCCACCGAACGCTTCGTCACTTTGCGGCCTTGTTGGTAGCCGGTTTCGTTATCTCGCTCCACAATGGGGATGAACTGCATAAACGCTGATTTAACTTCATCTCTGAGAAAATGATACACATCCAGCGGATATTCGACATTCAGGGCATGGATTGTAGTGAGGGTGTTGAACTCGACTTTGTGTTCCTGCAAAAGATGCAGGCCGCACATGACTCGCTCGAAGGTGGGTTGTCCGCCCTTATCTTTACGATAACCGTCGTGGATTTGCCGCGGACCATCGAGACTCAACCCGATGAGGAACTTGTTATCCCCGAAGAATTTGCACCACTCGGCGTTGAGCGTGACCCCGTTGGTTTGCAGTGCGTTATGAATTTTCATCCCAGGCCGGGCATATTTCTTCTGAAAGTGCAGCGCCCGCTCAAAGAATTCCAGGCCCATCAGCGTTGGCTCCCCCCCCTGCCATGAAAATGTCACCTCAGGGACGCGTTGAGACTCAATAAACTGGCGTGTATATTTTTCCAGCACGTCATCCCCCATGCGAAAATCGCTTCCCGGATACAACTTTTCCTTCGACAAAAAATAGCAATAGGCGCAATCCAGATTACAAATTGCGCCACGCGGTTTTGCCATGAGATGAAACACGGGGGGCGGAGAAATATTCATACTTTAATGCTATTTAACCACAAAGGACACGAAGGAACACAAAAATTTTTCTTTGTGTCTCTTTGTGTCCTTTGTGGTTTAGTTTGTGACTACTCAGCCTCGAACAAAAAGAGGCCGAAAAAAGGGGTGTGCGTGGGGGCGTATGCCCCCACGCACACCCCTTTTTTCGGAATTCTCCCTGCGGAGACGTTAGCCTGAGCAGTTACTATAGTTTTTAATACTAATCCGTCACAACTTTGGCTTCGGCTTTCGCCTTGACAGCTTTGCGGGCTTTGAAATACTCCATCACAGGGGGGATAAACGATATAAAGATGATGGCGAAAATCACCAACTCAAAATTTTTCTTCACAAAGGGCAAATTGCCAAAGAAAAAGCCCATAAAGATGAACAGATTGACCCAAATGATGCCGCCAATGATATTGTACGAGATGAACTTGCCATAGCTCATCTTGCCAACACCAGCCACGAAGGGCGCAAAGGTGCGGATAATGGGCACAAAACGCGCCAGAATAATGGTCTTGCCGCCGTGCTTCTCGTAGAATTCATGGGTTTGATCCATATATTCTTTTTTCAGCCAGCGAATATTACCACTAAAGGCGCGCTCGCCGATATAGTGACCGATCCAGTAATTTACAGTATCACCCAGGATGGCGGCAATGCACAACAGGATCACAAGAGTAATCGGGTTGAGCGCGCCGAGGGCGGCAAAACTTCCCGCCGCAAAGAGCAGCGAATCGCCGGGCAAAAAGGGGGTCACCACAAAGCCGGTTTCCATGAAGATAATCAGAAACAGGATCGCATAGGTCCAGGTTCCGTACTGCAAAATGATGGCGCTGAGATGCTCATCGAGATGCAGTATAAAGTCAATCAAAAAGTTAATTATTTCCATATTTTCAATCCTTTATTTAAGATGCGGGCGGGATTATACCGGCTTAACGTTAAAAGTTGAAGGTTGAAAGTGTACGGATAACTTTCAACCTTCAACCTGAAACTTTCAACGTTTAGTTTTCGTCGATCATAATTGTGATGATCTTGTCACCCTCAGGAAGTTCGCCACCCTGTGAAGGATCACGAGGGGTTAGGCTTTCGAGCACATCCATACCTTCGAGCACTTCGCCAAAGATAGTGTAGCCGCCGTTGAGGTGTTCGGCTGCCCCGTAGGTGATGAAGAACTGGCTGCCATTGGTATCCGGGCCAGAATTTGCCATCGCCACCAGGCCAGCGCGATCAAAACTCAGGTCATCACTGATTTCGTTGGCAAAGGCATAGCCAGGGCCGCCCATTCCGGTTCCGGTGGGGTCGCCGCCTTGCGCCATGAAGCCGGGAAGCACGCGGTGGAAAGGAGCATCGTCGAACCAGCCTTCTTGCGCCAAAAAGACGAAGCTGTTCACCGTCTGCGGAGCCACATCGGGGAAGAGTTCGATTACGATATCGCCGCGTTCGGTCTCTATGGTGGCGGTGTAGGCCTTAAGCGGATCAATCACCGCCGGTGGACATTCGGTGTATTGTCTCTCAGGCAGAGTGTGCAGGTTGAGCGTAGCCTCAACACTGGCAGAATCGAGCGGGCCATTATACGGATTGTCATTGATCACAAAAAATGGCGTGCCGGGCAAGCCCATCTGTTGGCCGAGTTGCCAGGTATTTTCGGCGAAGGCCACAATTTCTTGGCTAGTCAGATCAACTTCAAATTGGTCTGCATCCAGCCCAAGGGATTCGGTGTTTTCGATCAGATAAGCCTGAAATTCTGCAACACTGAGTTCACTCCATTCGGGGGCATTTGCGTACAGGAATTCGTGCATCTCCCAGAATTTATCTTGCAGGCCAGCCGCTTCAGCCGCTTGTGCGGCGAGCAGGGCTTTATCGTGGATGGAGGCCAACGGGAAATGACGGTAAATAATACGAACATCTTCGGGAAAGTCAACTTTGAGTTGCGCCAACACGGGCGCAATTTCGGCACAGTATGGTCATTGGAAATCGCCGTACTCAACAATGGTAAGGGCGGCGGTTTCAGGGCCATAGACCCAGTCTCTCTCGGTGACACCGAAGAGTTGAGCGTATTCTTCGGGTGCATCCAGCGCGGCGCTGACCAGGGTACATACGCTGGTAAATTCTCCGGGAACGGATTCTGCTGCGGCTTCAGTGGCTACAGGCTCTACGATGGATTCCACTTTGGATGCAGCATCCGCCACGGCAACAGGAGCCTCTTCGAGCGAGGCTTGAGTCTCCCCGCTGCAGGCGGCCAGCATCAGTGGCAATATCAATAAGGGTACGAGTAATTTTTTGAGCATAGTTTCTCCTTTTTGCTCTCACCCTAACCCGCTCCCAGTGGGAGCGGGTTAGGGTGAGTTTTTTTTTAGTCTACTAACATTTCCAACTGTTCAAAACTCCAAATCCATGAAATACGAAAAAGGAAGTCGTTGAGCGAATTGCTTTGGGCGCGCAACTGGCGCACAGTATCGCCGACGGGGTTTTCAGCGGCTCCGGCAGCTCCGCCTGGGAGATCGGCATAAGCTCCGTGGAAGGCAAACCAGGCTTGGTTGAGCTTGCGGATGCTATAGCCATTTTCGAGAAAAATCTGGCGGCGGGCTTCCATATAGGCTTCAGCCGCTTCGATATTGCCCTCAGCGAGCATCGCATCGGCGGTGAGACGGGTTTCGTGCATCTCAGCGCGGTAATCGAATGCGGGAGGGGCTTCACTTTCGGGAGCGCCTGTATCGGTGGGTGCGCTTTCGGATTGCGGCTCTGGCGGGGGCGGCACCCTTTCGGGGTAAAAGCGTTCAATCAATCGGGCGCCAATTTCTTTGCCCGCCAGGCTGGCCGTGGTTTCGTTGATCGTGCGCAATTGATTATCTTTCATATAGCTCAGTCCCAGCGGGCGCAGGGTGAGGTAATTATGCGCCCACTCGTGAGCGACGACTTCAAACATCCAGTTGATATTGGTGGTTTGTTGCACCATCGTCGGGTACATGCCTACGCCGCCAATATTAACCACCACCGTCGAAACATTCAGCGCAGCATCCACCTGTGCTTCCAATGATACTCGTTGATCCACGGTCAGATTCGGATCCAGCGAAATATCTTCATCCTGACGAATGACATCCCGCGGCGAGACGATCAGCGCCAGCGGCAGGGGCGTAACATGATAAAGTACCGGCGGAATCGGCTGCCCGCCAAAACCCAGACCGAGTTCGGCGGTCACGGTGCTGAGTTGGGCTTGCACAATCGCTTCGGCCAGTGGCGCGAGCTGCTGACGTTGTTGATAGAGTTGATCCAACTCACCGCGGGTAAATTGCGCTGCGATTTTGGGATGAATAATCTCTGGGCTGATGTAGTAGGCATCGAGATCACGCTCCAGTTGCTGGATGCGGTCAATCAGCTCAAAGTAATCGATCACGACCTGGTGCTGGTCGGCGGACGAGAGGTAGTTCGCGGCGCCCAAACCGGTCTGAGCCAATTTAATTTGAACTGCATCCAGTGTCCAGGTAATATAGTCAAATTCCGTATGACGGGTAAAAGCGCGCACTTTCTCAGTCTGGTCGCCAACTTCGGGTACACTGCGTACCAAAAGAAAAACGAGTGCCAAGATAAGCAATACAACCCGAAACAAACGCCAAATAGAGCGTAACTTTACCCGCATAACGGGCACGATTGTATCATGCAGAGTTTAGAGATAGATGATAAACTTTTTAAACTCCTCACCCCTCGCCCTCTCCTAAAGAGAGAGGTTGCTAAGCGAATAGATACAAACCCTCTCCCTATGGGAGAGGGACAGGGTGAGGGTAATTCATTCCTATGAGAAGAGTTGCAATTATCGGGATCGGGCAAACCCCGGTCGCGGAACACTGGACAAAATCACTCAAAGAACTGGCCGGGGAGGCGATTCTCGCTGCGTTGGCAGATGCAGCTATGCCCGCCGTGGATGCTTTGTATGTTGGCAATATGCTCTCTGGCCTGCTCGAGCGGCAGGAGCATCTCGGTACCTGGATCGCCGATTGGGTGGGAATGCGCGGCATTGAAGCCTTCAAGGTAGAAGCTGCCTGCGGGTCGGGCGCGGCTGCCTTTCGCATGGGGCTGATGGCTGTGGCCTCAGGCCAGGTCAACAGCGCCGTAGTTATCGGCGCAGAAAAGATGACCGATGCCCTGCCCATAGAAGCTACCGCCGGGCTGGCAACTGCCGCCGATGCCGATTACGAAATTATCCACGGGCTATCGTTCATCAGCCTGAATGCGCTTATCATGCGCCGCTATATGCACGAATATGGCTGGCAGCACGCCGATTTTGCTCCCTTTTCGATCAACGCCCATGCCAATGCGCTGCACAACCCCAATGCCCGCTTGCATATCCCCTTGAACCACGAAAAATATCTCGAGGCGCGCATGGTTTCCGATCCTATCAATCTGATGGATTCATCCGCGATTGGCGACGGAGCCGCAGCCGTTGTGCTTATGCCTGTCGAAATGGCTCCACACACTGCTATCCGCGTGATTGGCTCCGGGGCGGCCACCGATACACTCGCCATTCACGATCGACGCGATGCGTTGTGGCTCACTGCCGCCGAAAAATCATCCCGGCAGGCCTACACACAGGCTGGTATCGGCCCCAACGAGATTGACCTGTTCGAATTGCACGATGCTTTTTCAATTATGTCCGCCCTGTCGCTGGAGGCTTGCGGTTTTGCCGAGCGCGGACAAGGCCCCCGCCTGGGGCTGGAAGGCGAAATCGTCATCGGGGGGCGTATCCCCATTACCACCCGCGGCGGATTGAAAGCCCGCGGCCATCCTGTTGGCGCTACCGGCATATACCAGATCGTTGAGGTTGTCGAGCAATTGCGCGGTCAGGCGGCTGGCTCACAGGTGCAGGATGCTAAAATCGGCATGGCGCAGAATATCGGCGGCAGTGGAGCGACGATTTTGACACATATTTTTGAAGTAGCGTGAATCTGATTCCCTCCCTCACCCCCGACAGTAGCCTGACTCCCTCGGGAGTTGGCGCGTGGAAACTCAAACTCCCTCCTGGCCCTGCGGGAAGCTATCGTCTGGCGCAGCTCGATGATTATAGTGCCCTCACACGCAAAAACTTCCCCTGGCAGCCGCCGCTACAAATGCGCCTGCGCGCAAAAGTCTCCGATCTGAAAATCCCTGGCACCTGGGGGTTCGGCTTCTGGAATGACCCCTTTAGCCTGTCTTTTGGTTTTGGCGGTGGACAAAGGCGTTTGCCTGCACTCCCCAACGCGGCCTGGTTCTTCTACGCTTCGGCGCAGAACTATCTCTCCCTGCGCGACGACCTGCCCGCACAAGGATTATTAGCCGCTACCTTCCGCTCTCCGCACTGGCCCGCAGCACTGTTGGGGCTGGGGCTTCCGGCGTTACCATTCCTGGCGCTCACCCCCACGGCTCGGTTATTGCGCAAACTGGCAAGCCGCCTCATCCATCAGGATGCTGCCCGTCTCCCTCTGGATACAACCCAATGGCACAGTTACGGCATTCATTGGCATACAGAGTTCATCCAGTTCTTTGTGGATGATATTGTGATCTTCGAAACACCGGTGGTGCCCCAAGCCCCACTGGGATTCGTCTTGTGGATCGATAATCAATATGCGGCTTTTCCACCGCATGGGAAATTATCTTATGGTACACTAACATTCAATAAGAGTTCCCGGCTCGACATCCACGATTTAGCAATCTACCCCACAAAATAACCAGTTCGCTTGAAAGTAACAAAATATGGCTGCCACTTCGGATTTCGCCAAGAACAAGGGGCATCTAAGTTCCCTGATGAGGCTTTTTCAGGAATTGGAGCGAGCGCGCAGCCATCAGGATGTAGCGAATGCCCTGTTACGCGAAATACAAACTCAGTTTGGCTATAATAATGTCTGGATTTATGTGCTGAGCGAAGAAAGGGAATACGCTCAACTTCTGACTTGCGCCGGGAAAAAAGCCGAAGAATTTGGTTCACGGGTAAGTGAGTTCAAAATAGCTGGCGATGCCTGGAATGAGGAGATTACACAAGGCGATCATATCTGCATTGCCGAAGATGCACGCACAGATCCCCGCACGAACAAAGACATCGTTTCCGCTTTAGGAAATCGGACCATCATCAATGTGCCAGTATATTTGGAACATCAGCGTCTAGGCGCCATCGCAACGGGGACATTTGGGGAAGAAGGGGTGCGGGTTCCAACACAGGCAGAAATTGAATATTTAGAAACCATGGCGCGGCATGTGGCGGTTGTAGTTGACCGAATTCAATTCCTGGAAGAGCGCGAACGTGTTGAGCTTGAACTACGTCAATATCAGGAACATCTGAAGCTATTAGTTCGAGAGCGTACCGAAGAACTTCAAAAACTGGTCAATATGATGGCTGGGCGCGAAGTTCGGATGGCTGAGTTAAAAAAGACGGTAAAGAAATTACGCTCACAACTGATCAAGGCGGGACTCTCTCCGGTGGCAGATGATCCCCTCAAAGAGCAAGAAAAAAAGAGTACCTTTTTGTGAGTTTGTTTTTTTAAAGATAGTATCCCCAAATAATAATTAATAGTTAAAATAGTCGTCTTAGTAGGGGCTGGGGATATGTGGATAAGTTTTTAGTGGGTCGGGAATTACGCCATATATACCATAAAATTAATTGACCGTCCGATATCCGGGGGAAATGCCAGTCAATTTTCTCCCCAACGGTGATGGGGAGAAAACGCGAACAACCGCAATAGATTTTAGCGAGAATCAGGCTTTCTGTAGATATGGTTTCCTAAAAATAGTCCCACCCAGATATGGGGGTTCGCTATCAATCCTGCTACACATAGTTAGAACGAGTTTTCAACATAAAAGACCACTTCTCCACAGTTTTTTGCGAGTTATCCACAGCTTTGGGGGGTAAATACGATCTGCGCTTGAAATACATCCCCCCATATCTGGCAGAATATGTTCTCAATATAGCGCGTTTTTGCCTTTACCGCGTAATTTATTTGACTCCTCCGAAGGCGGGAGTATAATCTCCAATTCTATGATGATATTTGAAAAACTTCGCAACGCACTGGGTGCATATATTGACCGTGTGCGTTTATTTCGACCCAATGCACGCTTGTTTTTGCTGAATGTGATCCTCACTGGCATTTCGATGGGCGTGTTCCGATTGCTGTTCAATTTTTATGTGCTCAGCCTGGGTTTTGATGAGTCGTTGGTTGGGCGTTTGATCAGTGTTTCGAGTACCACCGCTTTGCTTTCTGCGCTGCCCATGGGTTATCTGGCTGATATTTTTGGGCGTAAATACTCGCTGGTTTTGGGTGGTTTGTTAACGGCTTTTTCAGTGGCGGGGGTTGTTATCTGGCCGACGGAGCCTTCGTTATACGCCATGAATATCTTTTCCGGGCTGGGGCAGGGGTTGTGGGGAATCACCATGTCGCCGTTTTTAATGGAAAATAGCGGCGAGCAGGAGCGCACCTATTTATTCAGTTTTAGCCAGGGTTTGCAGATGCTTTCGGCATTTTTTGGCAATGCCATCGGCGGCTATCTGCCAGGGTTGTTGGGGCGCCAATTGGGTGCAGCCGCGACCAGCAGCGCGGCCTATGGCTGGTCTTTGCTGGTCGTGGCAGCCACTTTTGCATTGGGGATTGCGCCGTTATTTTTGCTGCGCCGTCAGCGTTTGGAGAGCGATCAGCGTTCGGTCTTTGCACCGATAAAATACGCTGTAGAGAATCCGGCATTGCTGGGCAAGCTGATTATGCCTTTGCTGATCACCTCAATTGGGGCTGGATTGGTGATGCCGTTTATGAATGTTTTCTATCGGGTGGTGCACCATCAGCCCGACCCGGTGATTGGCAATCTTTTCGCCTGGGGATCGCTGGCGATGGGCGTTGGCTTGTTGATTGCGCCGCCGCTGGCCGATCGTTTTGGCAAAATTCCTGTTGTGGTGGTCACGCAAGGCTTGTCGGTGCCTCTTTTGGCGCTGCTTGGCTTTTCTCCGTGGTTCTGGGTCAGCGCAGGAGCTTATTATTTCCGTTTAGCGTTGATGAATATGAGCACCCCGGTTTATCAGACCTTTGTAATGGAGCGCGTCGATGCCTCCGCCCGCGGCACAGTAGCCAGCCTTTCGAGCATGGCCTGGAGTTTTGGTTGGGCGCTCAGTCCGGCGCTTAGTGGCTATTTACAGGTGCATTACGGCTTCGGCCCGGCCTTCGCCATCACCATTACACTGTATACGATTGCTATCAGTATGTACTGGGCGTTTTTCTGGCGCAAGCAACCGATGGCAGAATAATCGCCAAGGCTTACGCAAAATGATGAAAAATATACCGAAAATAGGGGTGTGTAGGGCGCGGAGCACCCCACACACCCCTATTTTCGGGCTTTCTTTTGCGAAAGTGTGTAAGTCCTGATCACGTTAAAATAATTCGACTCCCCTACTTACAATAAATCCATCTTCGGTCGATACTGCAGCGCCTCGGCCAGATTTGTAGTCTGGATATTCGCTTCTCCGGCCAGATCAGCAATCGTGCGCGCCAGCTTGAGTACGCGATGATAAGCGCGCGCCGAAAGCTGTAATTGCTGCATGGCCGTTTTCAGCAGCGCGCTGCCTG
>JABGRQ010000045.1 GCA_018648225.1 Chloroflexota bacterium | reverse complement strand
GGAACTTCGTCCAGGAAGATACCTTTGCCAGCCGCGGCCAAAAGATGATCTATCATGGCCCGCTTAAACCCCTCGAAAAAGTGTTGCTGCAAAGCCCACTGGTGCCGTGGTCGTTCTTCGCCAGCAACTTCTACCATAATGTCTATTGGTATCCCTTTGTAGGCCGCCAGCGAGTAGCTTCGGCGCTGCCAACGAAGTGGGGCCAACTCTTCAAACAATACGGTGACGGCGAAGTCGTCATGCCCGGCATGGAACCCAAAACCGTCGCCCAAGCCGTCGCCGGGTTGACAATTTTAGCTGCAAGTGCGTTGGGGTTGGCTTATCTGTTGGGCAATCAAAAGTAGATCATTTTTTTGACCACAAAGGCGCGAAGGTGTGTTAGTTTTTTCTTCGTGTCTTGTGCCTTTGTAGTGGTCTATCAATTACATGACTTCCAACTCCCAGCAATCCCTCACTCGCCGCATGCTCTACGGTCTGCTTTTCGGCTTTCTGGTGATGCTGGCGCTGACGCTCGCCGGAGATATTCGTCAGGTCGGTACTCAGGTACTCGGTTTCCGCTGGGCGTTCTACCCCGCAGTATTGCTGCTAACCTTATTTAACTACTTGTTGCGCGGCCTGAAGTTTCACTACTATCTGCGGCAGATCGGCGCAAAAGAAATTTCCATCGCCGAAAGTTTTCATCTCTTCGTGGCCGGATTCCCGTTGGCGGTGACTCCCGGTAAAGTCGGCGAAGCTCTTAAGGGAATCTGGATTCACCAGCAGACCGGGCAATCGACGGCACGCGGCATCTCGGTTGTCGTAGCCGAGCGCATCAGCGACGGCCTGGCTGTGCTGTTACTTTCCACCCTGGGCGCGATCGCCTACCCGAAATATTGGCCTGCCTTCGCCGCTATTCTGATCGTTTTGATAGGCATCATCATCGTCTCGCAGATTCGCCCATTGGCGCTAACCCTGCTCGATCTGGCAGCAAAACTCCCATTGGTCAGGCGCATCGCCCCGGGGCTGCGCGAATTCTACGAGGGCAGCTTCGCCCTCTTCAACCCACTGACCACATTGGTTGCCGTCGGCCTGGGGACACTCTCCTGGTTGGGCGAAGGCATCGGCTTCTATCTCATCCTGATTGGTCTCGGAGTAGCTCCTAGCTGGGAAACGCTCTCGATTGCCATTTTCGTACTGGCCTTCTCGACGATCGTCGGGGCAGCATCGGCACTACCCGGTGGATTGGGCGCCGCCGAGGCCTCCATCGCCGGGATGCTGGCTTTGCTGCTGGGTATCCATGCAGATATAGCTGCCGCGGCTACCTTATTGATCCGCTTTGCTACGCTGTGGTTCGGCGTAGCCCTCGGGCTTGTGGTTTGGGTTTTCTCGCGAGAGTTGTTGGGGCTAGGTAATTCGGGATCAGACAACTAGGACGAATTCCCATGAACAAATCCCTAATCCCTAATCGCCAATCAACCAATTACCTGCTCACCGACTTCCACGTACACACCATCCATTCACCTGACAGCCTGACCACACTCGAAAAACTCCTGGCGGCCTGCCGTCGCAAAAAAATTGATCGAATTATCGTCACCGACCACAACACCATCCGCGGTGCGCTGGAAGCCAAAGCGCTGGACCCTGAGCGCGTGATCGTTGGGGAGGAAATACTAACCAGCGAGGGCGAAATTCTGGCCGCCTTCGTGAAAGAAGAAATCCCTGCCGGGTTATCACCAGAAGAAACCATCGCCCGCCTGAAGGCACAGAATGCCTTTATTAGCATCTCGCATCCCTTCGACTTGCGCCGCAAGGGACACTGGCGCGCAGAAGCATTGCTCGAAATTCTCCCGCGGATTGACGCCATTGAAACCTTCAACGCACGCTGCACGCTGCCGCGCTTCAACCGGCAGGCGCAGCGCTTCGCCAAAGAACACAATCTGCCCGGCACTTATGGCTCCGACGCGCACGCGGCGTTCGAAATCGGGCGCGGCGCGCTGTATCTGCCACCCTTCGATGATGCGGATTCACTACGCGTCGCGCTAGAACAGGCTATCAGCGTTCCCCTACGGCTTTCTTCGCCTCTGGTGTATATTTTTTCGCGTTACGCCGTGTGGAAAAAGACGAACAGAATATTTACATAAGGAAGCCAGGAAACCAAGAAAAATTCCTGTATTCCTGATTTCCTCAAACGAATTCCTGATAAAACCGCTCAGCCTGCGCCATCACCGCCCCATATTCGGCGCGCTCAACTATCATTTGCATGTTAATCTCCCGCGCCCGCGCCCGCAGCTCCGGGTCTAGCAAGGCCGTCCCAATCGCCTCGGCCAGCGCATGCGGGTCGCCGGAGTCCACCAAAAAGCCGTTCTCCCCATCCCGAATCCACTCCCGCAACGAAGGAATATCCCCCACAATCGGAAAACAGCCACAAGCCAGTGCTTCCAGCAACGTGTTCGGCGTGCCATCGTGCTCGGTGATCGAAAGTACAATCTGCGCCTGACGATAGGCATCCGCCATTTGAACGCGGCTAAGACGCGGCAGCAGGCTCAAAGATTCGCCTGCCCCCAAACGGGATGCCCAGGACTCCGCCTCGGGTTGATTCTGCATGGAGGGGCAGATAAATTTAACCCCAGGGTGACGCGCCAAAACACGCGGCACGGCCTCGAAAAAGGTATCCGAGCGCACATAGGCCCGCAGCCCGCGCGGATTGATGATGATTCCCCCCTCTCCCTTCAGGGAGAGGGGCCGGGGGTGAGGGCCAGGATAAAACACATCCATCTGAATGCCGCCCGCGCCGGGAAGTACAACGCCAGGTTTATTAGCAGAAAAACCCAATTTACCAGCCAAATCCAGATCGCGCTGACAATCGGTGTGCAGCGCGTCGGCGCGTTGCAGAGCTAATTTCGTCAGACGAGCCAGACGAAGTGTGGCTGGGGCGTGCAGCGTAAAATCATTACCCCAGACGGAAACGAGCAGAGATGGCTCTTCGACTTCGCTCAAGGCCAACGCAGCGAGCATCCCCTCGTATGGAATTCGCATGGCGTGAATCAGATCGGGCTGAAGATGCGCGATGAGCGACTGGAGTTCAGTGGCGGCATTTGGCAAGCTGCGCGGCACGAATTGATGACGTAACCATGTGCGCACGGCAGGCGTGGCAATCGCACGCGTCAGGCGGCTTTTTAGGCTACCGCGGCCTGAAACAACAGAACCCTGTTCCACCGCTCCGCTAAAAGCTACCGGAATTATAGTCAGGGAGGCCAGTTGCAAATCTGGCTGACAGGGATAAAGCGAGGCCAGATGGACTTCGTGGCCTTGATCTACAAAATATTGTATCCAGTTGAGGGCAATCGGCGAGCGCCCATCGGCGATAAAAAGTAGTTTCACAGGAAGTTTAATGCCTTCACAAACGAGTTGACCATTTGCTCTAAATTTATTTCTTCTCGCGTGATGCGATAGGATTCGGCACCCATCGTCCGCAGGCGGTGTATATCACCGAGGGCCTCCAGCAAAACCGCACTAAAGGCATTTTGATCGCCGGGTGATACCTGCCAGCCGTTGGCTGGACGCACCAGATCGTCTTGTGTGCCGTCGCCTTTGGCAACAACTACAGGCAGTCCGTAGCTCATGGCCTGTTGCACAGCCAGGCCGCCGGTGCCAGGAAGAGCAAATAAATCTGCGGCGAGGAAATAAGATACCAATTCCGGGCCGTGTTTTGCGCCAGGGAATTCGGCCACGGGATAAATCGCTGCGGCCATAGTCTGGAATTCAGCCCGCGCCGGGCCATCCCCCACAACGATGAGGCGCGGCTGTAGTTTTTTTGGCATTGCGGCACAAGCTTTGAGCAAAATATCGACACGTTTACGCGCCTGTAAGCGCCCTACAAACAACACTGTCGGCTGGCGGTGATATTGCAGCGAGCGCGCTGGCAGATCGAAGACCGGGCGCGCCATGACGGAGTTATGTGCCACAAAGACGCGCTCCGGCGGGATGCCTAAAGCCTTATATTCTGCCGCTCCATTTTGGCTATACGCAAGTATTCCGTCGAGGGATTTCAGGTAGCTTTGGCGACTATATCTCCGCACCGAGGCAAGTATTCCGCTCAGGGGCGGCGCGCCCAACCCCCAGCCGAGTACCGGTCTGCCCTGTTTTTTCATCCAACGAATTGCCAGGCGGTTGCTCCAGTAGCGCGGGTTGGCTTCCACAATCAACATGTCCGGGTTCGCCAGTTCCAGCCAATCCACTACCCCGGCTTGCCAGCAGAGATAGAATTTTGTCGATGGATCGCTGAAATGACGGTTGCGCGCCGGAGTATATCCGGCTTGTGTCAGGCCTTCGGCGGCAGCAATACCCTCCACGTTAAGGGGTTGACCCGCGAAAAGACTGAGACCGCCCGCACAAGAATGTGCCAACAGGTCAAAAAATGGGGCGCGGTAGGCGGGGAGAACACGCTGCTGAAGAGCGAGGCGACCAGGGAAGACAGGAGTTTTAGGTTGCATATTACAGGTTGGCAGGTTGCGCAATCAGATATGCCTTCCAATCTAGTTCGTCCAGCGACGCTATAATCGGATAGCCTTTTTGCATCCGGGCAATTTTGTAGCCAGCGGCGGTGAGGGTCTCCCAGGCGAGGCGGGCGGCTTCCGGGCCATGAAGTTCGAGAAATATCAGCGGGCGGGCTTCGGCCAGCAGGCGCTTCATACCGGGCAGCGCCAGCACTTCGCCGCCTTCGATGTCCATTTTGATGATGTGAGGAGCGGGGTTGCTGTGTGTATAGACAAATTCATCCAGCGAGATACCAGGGACTTCAACGGATTCGGCGTATGCAGCCTGACGGCCAGCAGAACCGGCGGCCTTGCCCATATCGTCCGAGGGGCCAATCAGGAAGCGGACGGGGGCTGAGGCGGCTCCGACTGCCGCGTGAATGGTCTGTACTCGAGGGGTCAGACTGTTTAGGGCAATATTGTTACGCAATCGTTCAATATTGGCAGGCAAAGCTTCAAAAGCGATAACGCGCCCGGCTTCACCGACGGCGCGCGCCAGCATCAAACTGATATAGCCCACATTGGCGCCAACATCGTAGGCTATCCAGCCGGGTTGAACGAACTGTCGCACAGCATTTTGCAATTCGGTTTCGTAGGCTCCCAGCCAGTAGTCTTTTTCACTTTGCAGGTCGAGACGCATTTTCATTCCGGCCAGCGCCCCAGCGGAGATTTCAATCTCAGTCAGGCCGGTGGGCGCGGCGCGATTCAAAGAGCCGCGGATCAATCTCGCCAGAGGGGCGAAGCGATAAAACCCACTTTTGAATGAAGTGGGTAAAATTCTTGAGAATAATGCAGCTAAATTCAGGAACGATCTTTTTACCACGAAGCACACATTGTTTTTAATCGCGCACGAAAGTGCGCCCAAGAACTTTCTGTGAAGTCCGGTGCAAAGCACTTTTCTCTGCGGTTTTCATCCGAAATTAACCTGCAAAAGTGGTTCGCGCCTGGTTTCATCATGCTTTTCAGACAGTTTCTAGCTGAACACGCTCGTGTCCGATTATGAATAGTTTCCTACTTCTTTACCACAAAGGCTCGAAGACACGAAAAAAATACGAAGTTTCCTTTGTGCAACTTTGTGACTTTGTGTCTTCGTGGTTCAATATTCAAGCGCGCGCAAATAACCATCAACCATCGCGTCCAGATCGAAGGCGGCCTCGGCGCGAACGCGGGCGGCAGGGCGGAATTTTTCCTGATGCAATAATATCTCAACAGCAGCTTCGGCCAGTGCGGAGATGTCGGGTTTATCCAACTTCCAGGGGTCGCCACCATAGGGGACAACGCGCCCGGAATCGCCGGTGACGAGTTCGACCAGCGCACCGGTATCAAAAGCCAGTACGGGCAAGCCGCAAGCCAGGGCTTCAATAACCGAGTTTGGGCAGGCGGCATTAATATCGCAAGCGTAGAGCAGGTGCGCGGCGCGGTCCATTTCGGGAATTTGTTCTGTGGGAAGTTGCCCCACCCAGGTGACACGGTTCGCAGTGCGCTGCTGCCACTTCTGTTTGAGGTTTTCACTGACCCTTCCTACCACAGTCAGCTCAACGGTCTTACCAAGCGTTTGCCTATACGCAGTATTGAGCACATCCAGTAATGCTATCGCACTCTCCAGACCCAACTCGTAGCCACCGGACAATGACCCTTCAACAAGCAATAATTTATAGGTTGAAGATTGCAGATTGAAGGTTGAAGCCGGTGAATAAATATCCAGATCAACGCCATTGTAGACAATCGAACTGGATACAGGCGCGGGGCCATAGACACGCTGCCACCAATCTCGGGAAAATTCGCTCTGATAGACGATATGGTCAGCGATGCGCATGCGGATGAAATTCAGATTCCAGTTGCCGTAGACGGAGCGCAGATAGTGCCGTACCCCCGTGCGCAATTTTCGATGCAACCAATTCATCCCGTTTAGGCGTTGAACGATGCGCGCACCGCGGCGTTTGGCCTGCATCAGACCGAGCAGGTCGCGCGTACCGCCGATGACGAGCAATGCGTCGGGAGTCGGGCGTCGAGAGTCGGGCGTGACGTCAATACCGCGCGACTGGAGGCCAGTGGTGAATTTTGCACGAAACGAAACCATCCCGCCGACGCCGTGGACATGAGGAACAACCGCAATGCGCTTCACGACTTACGTTTCCCCACACAACGCGCCGGGATGCCTGCCCAAATTTCATTCTCGCTGGCGGATTGAAGCAAAACGGCATTCGCTCCGATAACCGTCCCCTGCCCCACTCGCAGGACGCCTTCTTTGCATAGCACTTTGCAGCCCGGCGAGAGAATGACATCATCTTCAATCACGATGCTTTCAAAGCGCGATTGACCCGCCGGGCGGTAAATGTCGGCGCGGCCAATGGTCACACCCGGATAGATTTTAACGCGGTTGCCGATTTTGGCATGGCGATGAATAACAATCCCAAATCCGCCGTGGGCAATTTCCAAATCGGCACCAATCTCAACCGAGCGCGGAATCTCCAAACCCAATAGTTTAAGCGCGTAGTATGCGAACGCGCCAAAAAGGGGATTTTTACGCAAATACGTCAGGCGGGTGATGAAGTCCATAGGGTTGCGTCAACTCTCCTGAGTTGACATGCGCTTGGGTCGCCAGCGACAGCTCCCCAGCGCGAAGGTTGGCAGGTTATTCATCATTCTACATTCATCATTCATATTTCAGAATTGCATCCACAATGCGCTCGGCGGCGCGACCATCGCCGTAAGGATTGGCAGCGCGCGACATGGCTTCGTGGGCGGCAGGATCATCGAGCAGGCGGCTGGCTTCATCCAAAATGCGCTGCGCATCCGTACCCACTAACCGCACAGTTCCTGCTTCAACGCCTTCGGGTCGCTCGGTGACTTCACGCATCACCAGCACCGGAATACCCAAACCGGGGGCCTCTTCTTGCAGGCCACCGGAATCGGTTAATACCAGTGTGGCGCGCTTAAGCAAATGCACAAGAGGCAAATAATCCAGCGGAGGCATCAAGGTGATATTGGGTATGTTGCCAAGCAGTCGATAAACTGGCTCCTGCACGTTAGGATTGAGATGAACAGGGTAGAAAATCCGCACATTCAGGTACTTCTCGGCCAACTGGCGCAGGGCAGCACAGATTTGCTCTAGAGACTCACCGAAATTTTCGCGGCGGTGGGCGGTGACAAGGATAAGACGTTTAAGGTTGAAAGTTGAAGGTTGAAGGTTCAGCGCATCCAGGTCAAAAGATTGTTTAGAAACCCAATGCAGCGCGTCGATAACCGGATTGCCGGTAACGAAGATATTTTCGGCGAGAATGTTCTCGCGCAGCAGGTTTTGACGCGACCACTCAGTGGGGGCAAAGTGCAAATCGGCGGTGACACTGGCGACGCGGCGATTAACTTCTTCAGGGAAGGGCTGCCATTTATCGCCGGTGCGCAGGCCCGCTTCGACATGCCCGACCTTGATGCGCCGATAATATGCCGATAGGGAGGCTGCCATCACCGTGGTGGTATCGCCCTGTACGAGTATCCAATCGGGCTGAAGGTCAGCCAGCACGGAATCAAGCGAAGTAAAAACGCGCGCCGTAAGCTCAGCAAGCGTTTGACCGGGCTGCATTAAGTCGAGATCAATATCCGGGACAATATCGAATAGATCAAGTACCTGATCGAGCATCTCTCGGTGTTGAGCGGTGACACAAACGCGCGACTCTACCCCGGGGGTGCGCTCCAGTTGACGTACAATGGGGGCCATTTTTATGGCCTCAGGTCGGGTGCCGAAAATGGATAAAATTCGCAATTTTCAATTTCCTACGCCGAGGCGGATCACCCTAAACCCGGCGCGCTCCCAGAGCGGAGCGTCCCACAGGTTGACAGTATCCACTACGAGCCGCGCGTTCGTTTGCGCAGCCACAACCTCGGGGGTAAGTTCGCGCAAGGGGGTATGCGCCACCAAGAGCAGCAGCAAGTCGCTCCCCTGCAACGCAGAATCCAGGCTGGGGGCGAGTTGAATCCCCGGCAGGTTAGCATCCAGCTTAAAAGGCTCATAAGCGGTCACAGTTGCACCATCGGCCATCAGCAAACGGACCACATCCACCGCCGGGCTTTCGCGCAGATCATCCACATCGGGTTTGTAGGCCAACCCCAACGCGGTAATCTTCTTGCACTTAAGCTCTCCGCCCAGGGCGCGGCGCACAAGCCGAACCACAAATTGCGGCTGGGCATCGTTAACATTGCGGGATGTGTGAATCAGCGGAGCCAAGTCGGGCGCAGCTTCGACTAAAAACCAGGGGTCAACACTGATGCAATGGCCGCCCACACCAGGGCCAGGACGCAGGATTTCGACGCGCGGATGGCGATTGGCTAACGCGATCGCTTCCCAAACGTCGATACCAAAGCGGTCGGCCAGCCGGGCAAATTCATTGGCAATCGCGATATTGACATCGCGGTAGGTGTTCTCCATCAACTTGACCATCTCGGCGGTTGTGGCCGTGGTCTGGATGATGTCGCCGCGCACGAATATGGCGTAAAGATCGCGGGCCGCGTCGGAGGACGCCTGGGTAACGCCGCCAACCACGCGGGCGTTTTCGATCAGTTCACGCAATATTTGTCCTGGGAGGACGCGCTCCGGGGAATAAGCCAGATGGAAATCATCGCCAGCTTTGAGGCCGGAGCGCTCGAGGATTTCGCTGACCAGGCCGGTGGTGGTTGCGGGCGGCGAGGTGGATTCCAGCACAACCAGGTTGCCGCGCCGCAACCAGGGAACGATGGCTTCGGCGGCAGAGATGACGTAGGATAGATCGGCTTTGGGAAAGTCGGTGGGAGGTTGAAGGTTGAAGGTTGAAGGCTGGGCAGTTTGTGAACCTTCAGCCTTCAACGTACTCTCTTCAACTTTAAACGGCGTGGGGACGGCGATCACAAAAGCATCGGCTTCCTGAGGCGCTTCAGAAATGACGAGATTGCCCGATTTGAGCGCCGCCTGTACGAGCGTGCGCAAACCCGGTTCGTGGATGTGCAGGCCGCCGTTTTGAAGGGTAGCAACGACCTGCGGGTTGACATCCACCCCAATCACTTTAACGCCATGTGTGGCAAACGTGCTCGCCGTGGGCAGGCCAATATAGCCCAGGCCGAGGACGCAAATCTGTTTGAATTTCATGGTTACTCCGGGGAAGCAGGCAATTGGGGCTTCGGAATCAGGCGCTCAATCCCAAGCGTCTAATTACCCTTCCGTATCTTTGCCCAGGTATCGCGCAAAGCGATGGTGCGGTTAAAGACTAACGCGTCCGCCGTCGAGTCTAAGTCGGCGCAGAAATAACCGCGGCGCTCAAACTGACAGCGATAACCGGGCTGCGCATCGGTTAGGGCAGGTTCGGCCTTGCACTCCGTAAGAATTTGAAGCGAATCGGGGTTGATATAATCAGTGAAGTCTTTGCCTTCTTCGGCTTTCATCGGGTCTTCAACAGTGAACAGGCGGTCGTAGAGGCGCACTTCGGCGTTCACGGCGTGCTGTGCGGAAACCCAATGCAATGTGCCCTTCACGCGGCGACCATCGGGGGCGTACCCGCCGCGGGTCTCGGGGTCGTAAGTGCAGTGGACTTCAATGACTTCGCCGTTTTCATCGTTGATATGATGTTCATATTTGATGAAGTACCCATAGCGTAAACGCACTTCGCGGTCTGGTCCCAGGCGGAAGTATTTGCGGGGCGGATCTTCTCGGAAGTCTTCGCGCTCGATGTAGAGTTCACGCGAGAACGGAACCTGACGCGTGCCGGCATTTTCGTCCTCGGGGTTGTTGACAGCCTCGAGAAGTTCAGTTTGCCCCTCGGGGTAATTCGTAATTACCACTTTGAGCGGATTCAATACAACCATGCGTCGCTCGACTCGAATATTCAAATCGGAGCGAATCGTGGCCTCTAACAGGGCAATATCCACCATATTATAATTTTTGGCAATCCCAATTTTTTCGATGAATTCAATAATTGCCTCAGGCGTGTACCCGCGCCGACGCATCCCCCGCAAGGTGGGCATACGCGGGTCATCCCAGCCGGTTACCAACCCTTCATCCACCATGCGGCGCAAAAAACGCTTACTAAGAACCGTGTAACTTAAATTCAGCCGGGCAAATTCGATCTGGCGTGGCATAAATTCACCCAACTGTTCCAGAAACCATTCGTATAAAGGACGATGGGCTTCATAGCCAACATCGCAGAACGAATGCGTTATTTTTTCCATCGAATCATTCTGCCCGTGCGACCAATCGTACATGGGATAAATGCACCATGCTGTGCCCGTACGGTGGTGCGGCGGTTCGTGAATGATGCGATACATAGCCGGGTCGCGCAGATTAATATTGCCGGATGCCATATCGATTTTGGCGCGCAAAATCCGACTACCATCGGGGAATTCGCCGTTTTTCATGCGCTCGAGTAGATCCAGATTTTCGTCAACAGAGCGTTCGCGGTAGGGGCTGTTTACTCCGGGTTCAGTTAATGTGCCTCGATTCTGGCTGACCTCTTCGGGCGTCTGATCGTCCACATAGGCTTTCCCGGCCTTTATGAGGCGGACCGCCCAGTCATACAGGTCGTCAAAATAATCCGAAGCATAAAATTCGCGATCAGCCCAATCAATTCCAAGCCAATGAGCATCTTCTTTGATGGCCTCTACGAATTCGGTTTCCTCTTTCGCTGGATTCGTATCATCAAAACGCAAATTCAACTCGCCACCAAAATCTTTAGCAACCAGATAGTCGATCAAAAAAGCTTTTGCATGACCAATATGCAAATAGCCATTGGGTTCGGGTGGCAAGCGGGTGCGCACATAATCGTAACGTCCGCTTGCCAGGTCTTCTTTTACCGCTTCGCGTATAAAATCAGTAGAAATCGTAGCATCTTCTGGAGTCATTCTATTTGTTGCCTCATCCACAAAAATTAGCTTTTATCGGGGCAATTTTAGCACATTGATGCTATATAAGTAATTGATTGTCAAAAAAAGTTCAGTGGCGCGGGCATACGTATTGTAAAAAAGTATGAGAAATCTAAAAATATAAAAAATCCCTCTTGCATATTTCAGCATCTTCGTCTATCCTCTATTAGTTGGGGAATGCCCCAATAAACGTTAATCTTTTCAAGTAAAAGGAGAGAAGAAAAAATGAAAAGAATCATGTGGATCCTGACGCTGCTCCTAGCAGCAAGCCTCGTACTGGCCGCCTGTGGAACTCCCGCAGAACCGGCTCCCGAGGAAGCCGCCCCTGTAGAAGAAGCTGCTCCCGTTGAAGAAGAAGCTGCTCCTGCTGAAGAAGAAGCTGGCTTGCCCGATCTGGCTGGACGCGAAGTCACCGTAGCCATCGAAAATGCCTACTTGCCCTTCAACTACATTGACCCCGAAACCGGCGAAGGCGCTGGCTGGGACTATGAAGTTTGGAACGCCATCTGCGAATTGCTCAACTGCACCCCCGTGTATGTTGAAGCTGCGTGGGAAGGCATGATCCAGGCTGTTGCTGATGGTCAATTTGATGCTGCTGCCGATGGTATTACCATCACGGCAGATCGCGCTGAAATCGTCGATTTCTCGATGGGCTATGTAGCCATTGAACAACGCCTGTTAGTGCGTATCGATGAAGATCGCATCGAAAGCATTGAAGACATCGTCAATGACGAAGAACTCAAGCTTGGCACCCAAACTGGCACCACCAACTACGAAACCGCATCCCAGTTCTTGGCCGAAGAGCGTATTTCTGCCTTCGAGCAATTCCCCTTCGCTGTCCAGGCGCTTATCGCTGGCGACATCGATGCCGTGATTATGGATGAAACTGCTGGTCAGGGATACATGGGCGAAAACGCCGATGTCCTCAAGCTGGTTGGCCCTTCACTTTCCAGTGATGAATTGGGCTTCATTTATCCTAAAGGCAGTGATCTGGTTGAACCGGTTGACGCCGCGATCATGGAACTAATGCAAAATGGTACCCTGGTTGCTCTCAATGCCAAATTCTTTGGCCCTGATTTCGATGTCACCTATGACGACCTCTTCCCGCCCGAAGAGGAAGAAGCCATGGCTTTCCTGGCCTGTCAGGTAACCGATGTTGGCGGCATTGACGACAAATCGTTCAACGCCACCGCCTGGAAAGGCGTCGAAGATGCGGTAGCCGCTCTGGGCATCGAGGGCAAATACCTCGAGAGCCAGCAGCAGACCGACTATGAAGTTAATATCAACGCTTTCCTCGAAGAAGGCTGTGACCTGATCGTCTCGGTCGGCTTCTTGCTGGGCGATGCGACCGCAGCAGCGGCTGGAGCCAATCCGGATCAGAACTTCGCTATCGTGGATGTCAACTACCTGGAATCGCCAAATCTGTACGGTTCCGGCTTTGCGATCAACGAAGCTACCTTCCTGACTGGCTACCTGGCCGCAGGCATGACCCAGACCGGCACCGTCGCCACCTTCGGCGGCATCAACATCCCGCCCGTGACCATCTTCATGGATGGCTTTGTGCTGGGCGTCGAAGCCTATAACGCCGCTCACGGCACCGAAGTGAATGTACTCGGCTGGGACGTCGCCGCACAAGACGGCCTCTTCGTGGGCAACTTCGAGAGCACTGATGATGGCCGCACCATGGGCGAGAGCCTGATGGATGAAGGCGCTGACGTCATCATGCCTGTTGCTGGCCCCGTTGGCGCTGGCACTCTGGCCGTGATCGAAGAGCGCGGCGCTGGCTGGATCGTCGGTGTCGACAACGACTGGACAGTTTCTTTTGCCAATCAGGCCGATTTCGTTCTGGCAAGCGCCCTGAAGAATATGGACAAATACGTCTATGAAACCATCGAAATGGCGATGAACGGCGAATTCGCTGGCGGTAACTACCTCGGTACGCTGGAGAATGGCGGCGTTGGCCTCGGTTACGGCGGCGTGGAAATCCCCGCTGAACTGCAAGCCGAAATCGAAGCCTTGATCCCCCAGATCATCGACGGCACTGTCGCTACACTCCCCTAGTGGGAACATCAAGATAAATAACAGTTATTGGGAGGGCAATCTCGTGCCCTCCCACCTTTTTTCAGCACCAATGCGGGCGAGAATATAAAGAAAGAGTGCTTTTCTTCATGGATTTTAAAATCAATCGCACCTTGCATTCAACGCCCGTTTTAGATAATATTAACCTGGCAGTTGATCGTAAATTTCTATTCACAAAAAGGAGAAATTAATGAAGAACTATCGTTTATTGATCGTAGTTGCCGTCCTGATGGTTGCAGCTCTCGTGCTGAGCGCCTGTGGGCCGGGAAAATTGGGAACAGAAGAGAACCCGATCGTCTGGGCCGTCGTTCCCTCTGGAGAGACTGAGCGCGTGGTCACCGGCTTTGAAGAAGTCGCCACGATGATCTTTGATCAGACCGGCTTGGTCGTGACCCCATTTGTTGCCACTGAGTATGCTGGCGTCATCGAAGCCATGTGCTCCGACCCCGCCAATGCCCACATGGCATCATTGGCTACTTTCTCGTATATTTTGGCCGCCGAAAAAGGTTGTGCCGAGGCCGGGCTGGTTTCTGTACGCTATGGCAGCGCAGTATACAACGGTCAAATCTTCGTGCGCGCCGATAGCGGCATCGAAACTTTGGCTGATCTGGCTGGCAAGACCTTCTGCCGCCCCGACCCCTTGAGCACCAGCGGTTGGGTTATCCCCAGCATCACCCTCAAGGCTGCTGGCATTGATCCCGACGCTGATCTCGTGATTGTCGATGCCGGTTCCCACGACGCTTCAGTTGCTGGCGTATATAATGGCGACTGCGATGCTGGCTCATCCTATGTGGATGCCCGCTCAACCATCGAAGAAGATCACCCCGATGTGATGGATGTTATCAAAGTCATCGAAATTTCTGCTGACATCCCGAATGATGGCGTGCAGTTCGTATCCGGCTTCGACGCTGAAATTCAGGCTCAACTGGTAGCCGCTCTCCTGGCAATCGCCGAGACCGAAGAAGGTCAGGCTGCTCTGGATACCGCCTACAGCTGGAATGCTCTTGAAGTTCACGACGACACCTTCTACGACCCCTTCCGCCAGGTTCTTGATGCGGCCGGTGTTTCCGTCGAAGATTTCTAACCTGCCAGTGATCGTTGCCAATCGCCCATTGCACTATGTTCAATATGATCGCGACTGGTAATCATTGCAGCAAACAACAAAAACCGGTGTGCGGGGATCATTCCTGCACACCGGTTCTATATAATCTGAATGGAGCGCAACGTGGTCGACAAACCTTTAGTTCCCTCCGGCCCTCTCGACATCGAAGAAGACCCCATATCCTTTGGAACACGCGTAAACGAATTTCCCTGGTGGCTCCTGTCAATATTCCTGATCGCGATTTGGGCATTCTATATCATTTTTACAAACGAAAATTATAACGAAGCATTCAACTTCATCAAAATCGGTCTTCGCATTACCGTCCAGACAGCTCTAACCGCGTATGGATTTGCACTTATCTTGGGCCTCATTACCGGCCTGGGGCGGCTCTCTAAAAATATTTTCTTCAACAACCTGGCCCGGCTCTACGTCGAACTTATTCGCGGCGTGCCTATCCTGGTTCTTATTTTCTTTATCGCGCTCGTTGGTGTGCCAACCATCGTAGATGGCTTAAATAACTTCGGGATATGGCTCACATCCATTGGCGCCAAGCCTCTTGGAGCTATTTTTACAGCTTTCAACAATCAAAATGTGAGCATGAATTCGCGTGCAATTGTGGCGCTATCTGTCACCTATGGTGCTTATCTGGCCGAAATCTTCCGAGCGGGTATTCAATCCATCGAACTTGGGCAGATGGAAGCTGCGCGGTCATTAGGCATGAGCTATGCCCAGGCCATGCGCTATATTATCCTGCCGCAAGCCATCCGCAACGTACTTCCAGCTTTGGGAAATGATTTTGTCGCCATGGTGAAAGATTCATCGCTGGTCTCAGTTCTGGCTGTCCGAGATATTACGCAGGTTTCACGCCTCTACGCCGGAAGTACTTTTCGTTTTCGAGAGGCCTACGTAACGCTCTCTGTGATGTACCTGACTATCACAGTGCTCCTCTCTCTAGGCGTGCAAGTTATCGAAAGGCGGTTACGAGCCAATGACTGACGAAAGAGATAACATTATTGTTATCAAAGACCTCTACAAATATTTTGGCGATGTCAAAGCCCTCAACGGTGTCAGCCTGACAGTAGAGCGCGGCAAAGTTGTGGTCGTCATCGGCCCCAGCGGATCGGGCAAATCGACCATGCTGCGCTGCATCAACCATCTCGAAACCCCCACCAGTGGCGAAATTTTCATTGATGGCGAATTTATGACCAGCGCACCCAAACAACTTAACGCCGTGCGCGCTGAAATCGGCATGGTATTCCAGCTTTTCAATTTATTCCCGCATCTGACCGCTCTCGAAAACATCACCCTGGCACAAAAAGTTGTGCGCGGGCGTTCAAAAGCAGAAGCCACCGAAATCGCTTTGAAACAGCTTCAGCGTGTGGGGATCCCTGAAAAAGCCGATGCCTATCCCCGCAAACTCTCTGGCGGACAACAGCAACGTGTGGCTATCGCCCGCGCCCTGTCCATGAATCCTAAAATCATGCTCTTTGATGAACCTACCAGCGCGCTGGACCCCGAGATGATCAAAGAAGTATTGGATGTGATGCTTGATCTGGCGCGCGAAGGCATGACGATGGTCTGTGTCTCCCACGAAATGGGTTTCGCCCGCTCCGCCGCCGATGAAGTTATCTTCATGGATGACGGGCTGATTGTTGAGCACACCACGCCTCACGGCCTGTTCAACGATCCGCAGCATGACCGCACTAAACTCTTCCTCTCACAAATATTGCAACATTAAGAATTTGCCAATCAAAAAAGAGAGACGATAGTCTGCTTAATAGGCCATCGTCTCTCTTTTTGTTGTTCATGTGTGTGCGCTGGGAGGGGGTCGAACCCTCACGCCTCTCGGCACATGGCCCTCAACCATGCCTGTCTGCCAATTCCAGCACCAGCGCAAACGCATCCGTATTATAATCTTGGGGTTGTAATTGTCAAGTTTTTCGTATTTGGAAAAATCTCCTACCCAGGTAAAAGCTAGGCGGGAGAAGCCCCGAGAATCAGGAGTATTGCATGAGGATTGTATTAGATGCGATGGGCAGCGATGCCTGTCCACATCCCGAAGTGGATGGCGCTATCCAGGCTATCGAAACGTTTGGCGACGAAATTATTCTTGTCGGCAATGATGCCCAAGTCAGGCCATTATTGGAAGCACGCGGGAACCCCAGCAAAATCAGACTGATCCACGCCGAAGAAACCATTACCATGGAAGATAAAGGCCTCAAGTTGGCGCTCAAGGCCAAACGAAAAAATTCCCATACATCAATGGCGATCGGTATGGACCTGGTTAAAAATGGTGAAGCTGATGCCTTTGTCACCGCGGGTAACACTGGCGGTGCTTTAACCACGGCTTATTTCCGTCTGGGCGTGATGGATGGGGTAGAGCGCCCCGGTCTGACAGCAATGGTTCCGACGAAAGATGGTTTTTGTGTAGTGCTGGATATTGGCGCGAATCCGGATTGTAAACCCGAACACCTGCTTCAATTTGGAATTATGGGCAGCGTATATGCGGAAAAAGCCCTGGGCGTGGCGCGCCCCAAAGTAGGTTTACTTTCAAACGGAGAGGAAGCTGGTAAAGGAAACGAACTCGTCAAGGCCGCCTTCCCCCTGCTCCAGGCCAGCACGCTGAACTTCTTCGGTAATATTGAAGGCAAAGAATTATTCGGCGGAGATGTAGATGTAGCCATCACCGATGGCTTCACCGGCAACGTGCTCATCAAAGCCAGCGAGGCGGTTGCCAAGCTGCTTGTGGATGTGCTCAAAGAAGGCATGCTGAGCAGCACACGCACAAAAATTGGCGCGGTGCTGGCAAAGCCTGCCTTTACCGCGCTCAAAGGGATGCTGGACCCTGATGAGATTGGCGCGGCACCTTTATTGGGACTCAACGGCCTGGTATTTGTAGGCCACGGGCGCTCCAATGCCAAAGCCATCTTTTCAGCCATCAAAGCGGCGCGCAGCGCGGTAGACGCTCAACTTGTCGAAGCTATGGGCAGTGCCATCCAGGAACAGTTGCAGCAAATTTCATGAGCCAGTGCCGCGTTGTTATCACCGGCATGGGCGCAATTACCCCCTTAGGCAGCTCTGTCGAAAAATTCTGGCAAGGACTCATCGCCGGACGTTCTGGCGTGCGACGAATTACGCTTTTTGACCCCAGCAATATGCCCTGCCAGATCGCGGGGGAAGTCCCTGATTTCGAAGCGCACGACTTCATGGAGCGCAAGCTGGCCCGGCGCGTTCCTCGCTCGGCACAGATAGGTTTGGCAGCGGCTGTTCAAGCTGTCCAAAATGCAGGATTTTCCGGCTCGATGCCCGAGCCGGAACGCGCCGGGGTGGTTTTTGGCACAGCCATCGGGGGGTTGGATAGTTTTGTTGATGGCATTGAGGTGCTGCACACCCAGGGGCTGGAACGCGTCAGCCCGTTTGTGCTACCGGGTGGAATTCCAAATTTGGCAGCGCATTTAATTTCCATGCGCTTTCAATGCCTGGGACCAAACGCCACCATCACCACAGCCTGCGCCACCGGCACCCAAACCATTGGCGAGGGCGCGGAGTTGATCCGCCGCGGTACTGCCGATGTGGTTATCGCTGGCGGCTGCGAAGCGCTGGTGCGCGAATTTTCTATTGCCGGGTTCTCAGCCATGCGCGCGCTGCCCGTTAATTTCAACGATAACCCAGAGGCAGCCTCACGCCCCTTTGATGCCCGTCGGGAGGGGTTTATTTTTTCTGAGGGAGCCGGAGCGGTTGTACTGGAACGCCTGGAGCATGCCCAGCGCCGAGGAGCCAGAATCCACGCCGAGGTCGTCGGGTACGCCGCTTCCTCCGATGGATTCCACATTGCCCAACCACACCCCGAGGGATCAGGCGCCATCCGCGCCATGCAGTGGTCCCTCCAAAATGCAGGCATCCTCCCCGACGAGATCGACTATATTAACGCACATGGTTCATCCACGCCCATGAATGGCAAGATCGAAACCAAAGCCATCAGGACTGTTTTTGGCGAGCGCGCCGACCAGATTCCGATTAGCTCTACCAAATCTATGATTGGTCACGCTATGGGCGCCTCTGGGACGCTGGAGACGATTGTATGCGCTTTATCTATCAATCAGCAATATATCCATCCAACCATCAACTACGAGTTCCCAGACCCTGCGTGCGACCTTGATTATGTACCCAACACGGGACGGTCATACAGTGTCCGCACGGCACTCACCAATTCTTTTGGTTTGGGCGGGCAAAATGCGTGTCTGGTTGTGAAACGCTTTGAGGAGTAAAATAACGCTATGAATATTATTCGCAACGACAAATCGATTAAACGAAATGCCATGATTGGCAAAGTCACCAGTATTGTCAGTTTGGCGATTCTGGCAGCGGGGATGTATGTCACTTTTAAGATGCCGGAAAAAGTCAGTCTTTCACTCAGCGCATTGTTGATTGGGTTCGTACTCTCGCAAATGGGTATCTACTACACCAATCGCTGGGGGCGCAACCCGCGGCCCGATGAGCAGATTGACGCCGCGCTAAAAGGTTTCAGCAAGCAGTATTTTCTCTATCACTACACCACAGTCGCATCGCATGTGCTGGTTGGGCCTGCAGGCGTTTGGGTGCTATTGCCAAAGCCGCAAAAAGGCACCATCATTTATCATAAAAATCGCTGGAAGAAGCGCGGCGGTGGCGCGCTGGGCGCGTATTTGTCGCTCTTTGCCCAAGAGGGGCTGGGCCGACCCGATATTGAAATTACATCCGAAGTAGATGCGCTAAAACGCGCCTTGCGCAAACAACTCCCTGACGAGCAGGAACTCCCCCTGATCGAGGCCGCGCTGGTTTTCACTCACCCCGATGTAGATATTCAAGCCAACGACGCGCCTTCGCCAACACTCTCGGCGAAAAAATTAAAGGACTTTCTGCGAAAATCGGCTAAAAATAAACCGCTCTCTGCCGACGATATCGAAATGATTGTTGGCGCGCTGGGAGCGTAATTCCCCAAGAGTTTTCAGACAGCTTTAAAAAACGAAGGGCGTCGCAGAAAAAACTGCGACGCCCTTCGTTTTGTTTGGTTATTGACGAGGTTTATCCACCAAGGAAATCTTCGAGGGCCTTTTTGCTGATGCGATAAGCATTGCCCAATTTGCGAGCTTTGAGATCGCCCGCTTCAATGGCAGCAACCACATCTTCTGCGGAAACTTTGAGGAAACCGGCAGCTTCGCCCGGAGTCATCACATCGGGCATCGCGCCAGCAGCGGCAGCGCCACCAGCGGCTGTCTGCTGTTGTCCCTGAGCGCCTGTCATCCCCGACAGGGATTGTTGTAACACATTGCCAACCCCCATACCAGCGCCGATCCCGGCGGTGAGTCCTGCGCCGCCGCTGGGGTTCTGAGCAGCATCACGCATAGCATCTGCTGCCTGCAATTGAGTATAGACATTCATATCGAGCATGCCCATCGCACGCAATTCTTCCGCCGATTTATCGGAAGGTTTGATATTCGAAATGATGAAAGATTTTAGGATCAGCCCCAACGACGAAAAGTGGTCTTGGGCTTTGGCGCGCACACCGGCGCTCATCTCGTTGACCAGACCAATCAACTCCACAACGCTATGCTTGGCAGCCGTCTCGCCCAAAAGATCGGTAATATCCGAAAGCAATACACTCTTCAGGCGCTCTTCGATATCCGAAGTGCGATAGGCGCCCATTGCGCCAACAATTTGGGTAACAAATTGCTGTGGATCGGCCACACTATAGCTATAGGTACCAAAACCTTGCAACAACGCCACACCCAGCCCCATGCCGGGGTTTTGAACGATGATCGGCTGAGGCGTGCCCCATTTGCGATCTACAAATTCGCGCATCGAAACAAAATAGACTTCTGCCGGGAAAGGCGTGCGGTCATTAAAGGCTTTCCCAATGAAGTCAATAATCCGTGGAATATTTGCGGTTGCAATTGTGTGGCGGCCAGGACCAAAGACATCCAGGGCCTGCCCATCACGGAAGAAAACCGCCGCCTGGGATTCGCGCACAATTACTTGTGAGCCAATGCGAAAATCGCCATGTCCGCTTTCCGGAAAGCGTTTCACGATATGGTCTTTCATCTCATCGGCATATTCAATAACATCAAAAATTCTGGCCATCACTTATCCTCCAAATCACATAATTTGAACTCACGCAACTAAGACAGAAAAATACCCAAAAGGGAAATTTACGCTCCCTGCGTCATGACTTCATCGCGCCGGTTGAAAACATCTACACATCGCTGGGCCGCGCCAATAAGGTTGCGGATGGCGGCTGGTAAGCCCTCGCTGCCCGCCGATGCTGCTACATTGTCAATTGCCCGGCCAACTTCATCGACCAGGTCTAGCATGGCGGCATCATATTCGTAGACACGCGCCAACTCTTCCTCGTTGATCTTGGCAGCATCAAAAAATCCGGAATAGCCGTAGGATGCGGTTTTAACTTTATCAATAAAAGTACGCAGCTTGAGCGCGGCCTTCTCCAGATCGTCCAGCACCAACAATTCGCCCTGGCTGACAAAATCGGCCTGAACAGAAGAAACACGCTGCCAAAGCTCTTCAAAGCGATCGGCGATAGTTTCGCGCAATATCTTGTCTGCGGCACGACGATTTTGCCGTTCAATATAACCACCAAATCCGGGAATCTTACCGGCAATCTTCTTGAAAAAATCCTGATCGCCTGTAACTTTATCAAATAAATCAGCCATATCTTCCTCCAGCATGGTACTGTGAAATATTCGTTATTTTCTCTCAACATCAAACTGTTTTCATTATAGCCGCTGAGCAACTAAAAGGCAATGCGTGTAACTACGGAACAAAGTCGTTAACAACTAAT
>JABGRQ010000044.1 GCA_018648225.1 Chloroflexota bacterium | reverse complement strand
GAGGTTCATGCACCTATTTTGCCGCAGTTCCTCTTACTTTTGTCCAAAGTCCAAAGTCCCAATAACAACGAATAACTAAATCATAATATTCACCACTTCCATAGGAAGCATGGATACACGCCTCCGCACCAGTTCCTGCGTTGCGGTGTTTCAGGGTCAGCAGTGCTTGTGGCAGGCCAAGATCAGCAAGATTGACGAAATAGTCAATCGCAGTGTCGGACACGGCATTGACTTTATTCCACCCCAGGTTGGTATCTACTACCATCAAGTAGTCCCCCTCCCCAGGGCGCATCGCACCATTCCAGCCCAGTTGCGCGATCAGTTCATTGACAGCCAGATCATCAAACTGGAGGAGCAGATGGCGTTCATTCAGCGCGCGCACAACGGTTTCCATCAGTGCTTTCCAGGGAAGATTGGGGTCATTTTGCAGTTGGGTGATCATGGCCTTGGCGATGATTCCGATAAAGCCTTTGCGCTCCGGATCATTCCCCTCATATTCGCTCTTTGAAGCCCGCATAATTTCGATCACATTTTCGGCGGTAACAACGTCGGTTGAAGCCTCAGCTCTAATCGGGCCGAGTACTTCAAGTAATAATTTCAACATATACTGATCAATCGCGATTACGCCATCCACAGAGTGCGCGCTGCTATAGGCGTAAAGATACTCGGCCCAAATTGCAGTCGTGGGGAAATCGGGCGACCAGTTGCTATTGCGGAAGGTAAACATCCAGGCGCGGATATATTCTTGCATTTGCCAGGGAGGCGCGGGATATTGTCGGGTAAGATCATCAAAGGCATATGAATCTTCGACCCGAAAGGCAATGATTTTGCCATTTTCGATGGTGATGATCGCCGCCGCGGCGATAAATCCCCCCGTGGCGCGAATCTCATCTTCGTTCTGGATTAATATTAAATAGGTTTGCGGCCCATAAGGAGCTGCGCCCATCAATTTGGGGAGCGCTCCCAGCGCATTCACACCGTCTTCCAACAACGGCAAATAGGGGTCTATTCTTTCTAGCAAGGGGCGCGTTTGGGGAGATAATTTTTCTGCATCGATGCCGGTGCGTGCAGCCAAAGCAGCTTGCAGCGCGGTTTGCGCAATTTCAAAACGCGGCTGAGCCGCAGCCAGATCTGCTAATATCTCAGGGAAAGCAAGCTGTGGCGCTTCGGGTTGCCCCTCCGCGATGAGCGGCGAGACAATCTGAAAACCTTCATCGGCAGCACCTGCCAAACCAGCGGCAAAATCTACCAGATCGCCTGCGGCGGCAAGATCGCCTCCATAAAGCGGCAGCCACCCCAACAGGCGTCCGCCCCAGCGATAGGGTTTGATCTGTGCCTGCAAAGCCAGTACATCCTGACGTGTTTGCGCCAGCAAATCCTCCACTTCCCCCACCCTTTCAAGCGAAGGTTCTATTTCCAAGAATTGTTGCAATTGATCTACATCGGACTTAAAGGCGCGATAGAGCCGGTATGTACGCAGCCCCTGCCAGCCAAAGAATACCACCAACACCAGCAGCAGTGAAAGCCATATCTGGCGGGCATGACGACGATAAAAAGCAACTCCCGGCCTTAGTGTGACAGCAGGTTCAGTTATGGGGATACTTATTTCAACATCTTCAGCCTGTGGATTGAGCACAATTGATTCACAGGCGTATTGGGCGCTGAGCAGCCGTTCACGGTCACGCAGGAATTCGGCCAACCGTTCAAGCCCGCGTAGATGCCAATCGCTGAGCGTGCTTACCGGGCCTGCCTGATATTCATCGCCAACCAACCGATAACGCGCAATCGCCTCGGGAGAAAGCAGTTCAGGCGGCTGTTGATGCGCATAGCTCAGAATCACTTCATCAATGCGCCCCCAGGCATCCAGTAAACTCACCGGGCGCGCAACCAAAAAGTCAAAGGGCGCAAAATATAACGCGCCGATGATACCAAATTGTCCCCAACGGGTATCAATGCGTTTGCCACGGCGCGGCGGCGTCCCTGGCATGGTTTCGCGAAAAAGCGCGCTCAGTGCAGATAATAATTGATAACCAGCGCTGTGGGCGTTAATTGCAGGTTGCTGCGCGGCAAATTGTTGCACCCAAAGGCTTTTTGTCCAGGGATGCTCATCCAGTGACGCTGGCGCTTGCGCCGCTTCAAGGATTTGTTTCAAGTTTGTGGTAATTTCTTTGAGCATTTTCGAAACATGTTACTGATTAAATCTTCGCTGCGCTTAACAACCCACTATTTATGAAACAAGAGCATGTGCGAGACTATTGTCTCGCACATGCCCTTGTTTCGTGAAGCTAATCCCGACCTACTCATTTTCCGCGGCCGGATAGATCACCCAACTGCCTGCCAGGATGGTATCGCCCGATTCAAGGTTGTTGTACGACAAGATATCCATGGTCAATACGCCCAGATCAATCGCTAAATCCTCTGCCCGAATATCTTCCATCACATTGATGACCGAGAAACGCACCACATTGGTTGGATCTGTACGCTCAATCATAATCACCAACACTTGTCCAGCCTGGATGCTGCCTTTGACTTCATTCGCTGCGTAAATAACTTCGGCTGAGGTCAGGTACAGGTCTTCCAACACAGGCACACTCTCCCCAGGCCCCACCTGGTGCAGCACATACTCATTCGCCGGACCAAAAGGCGCTGTTAGCGCGAAACTCAAATCAAGGGTCGGGATTGCCGTGGGGACAACCGTTGGGATAACCACACGCCGCGGGAAAATTACCCAGCGCCCGGGCGGGATGGTCTCATGCGCGCCAAGCGCGTTATACTGGATGAGTTCTTCAACCGTCGCACCACGGCTGGCGGCAAAATCGGCAACCAGGACTTCTTCATCTAAAAATAAAACAGTAAGCGGCACAATCCCTAAAGAATCGGTGCGACCAGGCATAATCACAATCACCTGATCGGGCTGTAAACTCTGATTGGGCAGCAATCCGTTTGCTGCGACAATCACATCACGATCCGTCTGAAATTGTTCTGCCAGTGTAGGAAGGTTATCACCAAACTTAACCTGGTGAAGCAGATATTCGTTCTGTGCCCCAAAGGGAGTAGCCAGACCAGGCCCGGGGGTGGGCTGCAAGAGAGTAGGGGTTAGCGTAGGTATGGAAGTAGGCGCCAGAGTAGCTGTCGCTTCACCCCCCTCCGTGCCCGAAACTTTAGTAACGGATTGCTGTGGCAAAGTCGGCGTTGCAATAGGCGACTCTTTCATCGCAGTAGCTTCTGATAACGCTTGAGCTACAGATATTGTAGTGGGGGTTGCTTTGGTGCTGCCGCCCATCCAGGCGGGAAGACCCTGCCCGGTAGCCACACCCAACCCTAGCCATACAGCGCCCAAGAATACTGCAACCGCGGCAAATCCGACCAACGCTCGCCGTACCAGACGGCTTTTCGCACTGCCTTCACCTTCTGGATGTCCGTAATACTGGTCATCATAACGATAATAGTATCCGTAACGTCCTGATTTTGGGTCTACTTCATTAATCACAACCCCTATCAGGTTCGCCCCCACCCGGCGCAACTGTTCCACCGCATCGCGCGCCGCGGTTAGTTTTGTTTCACCAGGTTTTACGACCAACAAAACGCCATCTACACGAGGCGCAAGGATTGCCGCATCAGTTACAACCATCAACGGCGGCGAATCAATAATCAGCACATCCCATTCCGTGCTCAAATATCGAATGAGCTGGTTCATTTTCTCGGAGGCCAACAGCTCGGATGGATTGGGTGGATTCTTCCCTGCCGTCATCACTTCCAACCCGTCAGATTTTGTTGCCTGAATTAATCCTTCGGGTAGAGCCTGGCTGTCCGTAAAATCGGTTCGATAGACAAATACAGCGCTGAGGCCCAACTGATTGGTAAGTTGGTGGTAGGTGTGCTGCGTCGGGCGGCGCATGTCGGCATCCACGATCACAGCGCGCTTCCCCCCCTGGGCAAGGGCTGTACCCAAATTCGCCGATATGGTGGATTTGCCCGCGCCCGCCGAGGGGCTGGTAATCAACAGGGAACGAATAGGGTACTTTAGTTTCGCCAAAATAATGAGCATTGGAAATCTGGTAGGATAGGTTAT
>JABGRQ010000043.1:22814-47462 GCA_018648225.1 Chloroflexota bacterium | reverse complement strand
CGCACCACACCGTTAATCACCGGATGGTACATGTTGGTGAAGTGAGCAACATGCAATCTTTTCATATTTGTTTTGGAGTAACTACATAAAATGCAAACAGGGCGTACCTCACAGGCTGTACACCCTGTTTGCCAATAGCTGGAATTTTATTACCGCTAGCCCATCTTGAAGAAGCTGGTCAACTTCATTGCCAGGTTGAGGTCCCCAGCGAGTTTGAGCTTACCCTGCATAAAGCCCTTCATGCCGTCCTCTTTACCGAGCAGCACATCGCCGAAATAGCGTCCGTCGGCGGTGAGGGTCATGGTGGCCTGATCGGTGGTGCCTTCTTCGACAGTGCAGGCGCCGTCTTTGATATTGATGACGAAGTCGCCACTCTCATCACCGGTGAGGTGATATTGGATGATGGCTTCTACGCCTGTCGCTTTGTCGGCACGGAAGGCTTTTTCGTGGTTGAAGATCAATTCTTTTACGGTGAAATCTGACATTGTATAAACTCCTGTTTGTGGAATGGAAAGCATGGAGCAGGAAGCAGAAAACGCCAAACCAATACGCTCGCTGCTGCTTGCCTTCGGCTTTCCGCTAATTCATATTCTCGAAGATACCCGCAGCGCCCATGCCGCCGCCGATGCACATGGTGACCATCCCAAATTCGGTCTCGCGGCGTCCCATTTCGTAGAGCAGTTGGGTGGTTAGTTTCGCGCCTGTCGCGCCCAGGGGATGTCCCAGAGCGATCGCGCCGCCATTGACATTGGTGATTTCCGGGTTCATGCCCAATTCGCGCATTACTGCCAAGCCCTGCGCGGCGAAGGCTTCATTGAGTTCAATCAGGCCGATGTCGGCCAGCGACATTCCGGCGATTTTGAGCGCCTTCGGGACAGCCGCCACTGGGCCAATGCCCATGATTTCAGGCGGTACTCCGCCCACACCAAAGGAAGTGAAGCGCGCAATCGGTTTAAGTCCCAGGGCTTCAGCTTTGGCGAGCGACATGATCACAACGCCCGCCGCGCCATCCGACATTTGAGAGGATGATCCGGCGGTGACGGTGCCGCCTTCTTTGAAGACGGCTCGGAGACGGCCCAGCGCCTCGATGGTTGTATCGGCCCGGGGGCCTTCATCGCGCGAAAAGGTGAATTTCTTGATATTGGGTTGGCCGTTGCTCCCAGGGGTGGTAACTTCTACTTCCATGGGAACCAGCTCCGGGTCGAAGCGTCCGGACGTCACCGCGGCATGGGCCAGTTGGTGGCTGCGATACGAAAAGGCATCCTGGTCTTCACGGCTAACGCCATATTGATCGGCAACATTTTCAGCCGTCAGACCCATATTGGTGAAGGCCTCGGGATAATGCACTGCCAAATGCGGGGAAGGAGCAAATTTGAAGCCGGTCATCGGCACCATGCTCATCGATTCGACGCCGCCGGCGATGGCGACTTCGATTTGACCGGCCATGATAGCGAAAGCTGCGTGGGCTATGCTCTGCAATCCCGACGAGCAAAAACGGTTGATCGTTTCCGCCGGAACCGAGATGGGCAACCCGGCCTGAAAGCCGATCAGGCGGGCCATATTCATGCCCTGATAGCCTTCGGGGAAAGCGCAGCCAATCACCATATCGTCGATTTCTTCGGGCTTGAGGGGTTCGGCCCGTTTGAGTAATTCTTTTATCACCGCCGCGGCCATTTCTTCGGGGCGAACAGTCGCCAGACTGCCGCGCTTGGCCTTGCCAATTGGCGTGCGCGCCGCTGCAACGATGACGGGATCGTGTTTGGGGTCTCGTTTGGACATAGTTTTTCTCCTGTAGCAGAGATTGGGATAAGTAGGCAATTGGGCGCTTAGGAAACGGGGGTTCCCAGTTACCTGATTACCTAATCGCCTAATTCCTCAATACTTTACCGGTTTGCAGCAAATTCCACATGCGCGCCTGAGTCTTCTCCTCTCCACATAGAGAGAGAAATGCCTCGCGCTCCAGGTCGAGAATATATTGCTCATCGACCCAGGCTGCCTGGCTGAGTTCACCGCCGGTCATGGCGAAGATCATCTTCTCGCCGATAACGGCCTCATATTCGGTGATAAAACCGCCCTGCGCAAACATATGGACTCCAGCCCGCAAGGCAGCCAGTAAATCGCGCCCAGCGGCGTAGATTTTCTCGCGCGCCGGTGCATGGTAGCCAATATCGACCATGTGCAGCACTTCTTTCTTGGCTTCGGTCAGCAGATGCTCGCGGTTCAGTACAATGCGATCTGCATCGGTCAGGAAGCCATACTGCCGGGCTTCTACTGCACTGGTAGCAACCGTTGCCATACCGATCAGTTCAAATACTTTCTGCATAAAGGGTAACACTTCGACATCTTTGACGCGCATGGGCGGGTTGACAATGCGGCGCAGCAACTCTTTGGTGCCGCCGCCCGCGGGGATCACGCCCGCGCCCAATTCAACCTGGCCGATATACAACTCGGCTGCGGCTACAACTCGGCTACCGTGCATGGTAATTTCGCCGCCGCCGCCCAGGGTCAGCCCAAAGGGGGCCACAACCACCGGCTTGGGACAGTAACGCACACGCATCATGGTATCTTGCAGCATCTTGACAATGCCTTCGAGTTGATCCCACATGCCGTTTTGCGCGGCCATCACCACGCCGAACAGATTCGCTCCGGCGCAGAAAGCGCGATCGTGATCGCTGCTGATGACGAGGCCCTCAAATTCGCCTGCTTCGGCGCGATCCATGGCTTCGTTCATCATCTTCAGCAGATCGTCGTCAATGGTGTTCATTTTGGTCTGGAATTCAACGCAGGCTACGCCGTCGCCAATATCCACCAGAGTCGCCCCGGGGTTCTGGGCAACAATCTTCCCGGCATCTTTTTGCTCATTGAGCAGAATCAAGCCCGGTGTGCGAATAATCTTTTCGTAGGCAGCCAGCCCGGGGTTGTACGCGCCGACTTTCTGGTCTCCCTCGTACTGGTAGAACGTCTCAAAGCCTTTTGCCAGCATCTCGGCCACCCAGGGCGCGGGGGCAAATCCGGCAGTTTTCATGGCCGCACTGGCTTTGGCAACACCGATCATATCCCAGGTTTCAAAGGGGCCAGCCTGATGTCCGAAGCCCCAGCGCATAGCATCGTCGATGGGTTTGGGGGTATCGGCCACTTCGGGAACGCGCTCGGAGGCGTAGGCCAGACCCTGATAGGTCATGGCTTGCACAAGTTGCCCAGCGCGGTCATCCGCGGCCAACAGCACTTCGAGCTTTTCGGCCAATGTCTCTTTGCCTTTGGCTGCGCCAATCGAATCAAAGCGTGGTTTGCCTTCGGGGAGTTCATATTCCAACGTTTCGAGATTGAGCGACCAGAATTCTTTGCCGCCAGCTTTCTTGACAACCTTGAAAAAGCCTTGTTTGGTTTTATTGCCCAGACGGCCTTTTTCGACCATATTGTGGATCAGGTTATTAGCTTTGTCGGAATTGAGATATTTCAAGGCGTGCGCATCGTGGGGGATGGCTGCCGCCAAATTTGTACCGACATGCTCCCAAACATCCACACCTACCAGGTCGATCAGGCGGAAGGTGGCGGTTTTAGGGCGGCCCATTGGCGGGCCGGTGATAGCATCTACTTCGGGGATGGTGTAGCCATGCTCGAGAACATAATCGAGTGTGAAGGCACCGCTGCCGAAGCCAAGCCGATTGGCGATGAAATTGGGGGTATCTTTACAGGGGACGATGCCTTTGCCGAGGCGATACTCACCAAAATGGCTGATGAAACGGACGACCTCGGGGCTGGTCTCCGCGGTGGGGATGATCTCCAGCAATTTGAGATAGCGCGGCGGATTGAAGAAGTGTGTGCCGAGGAAGTGCTGTCGGAATCCCTCTGAGCGGCCTGCCGCAATATCAGCGACGGGGATGCCCGAGGTGTTCGTGCTGATGATGCAATGTTCCGCGCGAATGGCGTCGATGCGCGCCATCAAATCTTGTTTGATTTTCAAATTTTCGATAATCGCTTCAATCACCCAATCGGCTTCAGCGATAACGTCGAAATCATCTTCCAGGTTGCCGGTGGCGACCATTTCAGCCAGGTCTTTAGCGAAAAAGCTGGCTGGGCGTGATTTAACCGCGGCTTGCAATCCGGCGTTGACAATGCGGTTGCGCACGGCGGGATTTTCCAGGGTCAGGCCTTTGGCTTTTTCTGCCTCGGTCAATTCCCGGGGGACAATGTCTAGCAGGGTCACAGGAACGCCAGCATTTGCCAGGTGAGCGGCTAATGCCGCCCCCATAGTGCCGGAGCCGATGACCACTGCGCGATTGACTTTATAAGTCATACGTGGCCTCCTAATCTGAAACGCTCTATTTGCGTAAGTCCACCACCCTAAGGGGTGGGGGTTGCAGAAGTAGTAATTGGTCCCCAAACCTGTAAGTTGTCGAAGTGCGCGACAACATTATCGTCATCCCAGCGTGTGCCTGTCATCATACCCGTGTAACCAGCCGCAAGCGACTCGATTTCTTTTTGCACCAGAAGAACGCCATTTGCCCAGAGCGTGAGCGTATTCCCGCGGCATTCCGCCCGGACGTGGTTGTACACGCCAGGGGTCGGATCTATAGCCGGGGAAGCCGCATAATAGATGAATTCAACTTTCCCGTTGAGCGTTTGCCCTAACCCGTAATACCCGTCGGTCGTAATGAACAATGTGTAGTAATTGGTCTCCGATTCGCGACAATTGAAGCCGTAATACCCGCTGCCCCGGTTGGTAGAAATATCAGCCTCGATACGCACTTCGTTCAAGATCAAGATCGAGTGTGAGACCGTGATTTCCACATTGGGTTCAATGACCTTCATCGCAAATACATCTTTGGTAGCATGGAAGTAAGTTCGCCAGTTTGAACCATATGCTTGATACCACATTGCATTGGGGCTGGAGAATGTTTCGTTGATGAAGCGGACGACTTCGGGGGTGTCCGTCGGAGATGGCGTAATCGAAGGCGTCATCGTGTATGTCGTTGTCCGGGTGGGGCGTAAAGTCTCGGTTGGCTCAGGTGTCCATGAAGGACGCAACGTATTGGTCGGGATGGGGGTCCAGGTAGCGCGATCGTCAATCGCTTCGGGTAATACCGTAATATTCGATTCTGGCGTATTGGTCCACCGGTTGAACGTCACCAGTGTGCGGGTAGACGTGGGTGTGAGGGATGCCGTTGGCGTAGACGTAATCGTCGGATTCAGCCAGGGAATCGCCTGCATAGCATCTGCCAGGCTACACCCAGAGATGAGCGCAGCCAGCAGAATAACAGCGATGCCAATTCGATATTTCGGTATCATTAAATTCATCCGCAAACCTCCGAGGTCTTGAAGACCTCGGAGGTCTAACACTCTTAGTACATGAACATGGGTTTGCCCAGCATATCTTTGACTCTGGGCTTGTAATTCTTGGCGTCGTAAAGTGCGGCGACATCAACCGTCTTCTTGGCCGAAATGACCATCGGTAGCGGCACAGTAGTGTAATTGCCTTGCTGCAGCGCCACCATGCGGCCCGTATGTCCCAGTACGACCTGGTCGAACGCCAAATTGCCAAATGAAACAGCAACCATGCGATCGAGCGAATCGGGGGAACCGGAGCGCATTAGATAGGCCAATTGTTGATAGACCGTATGCATACCAGCACGATTCTTGATTTCCTCAGCAACCATCTGACCAATACCACCCAGTTTTTGATGCCCGTAGGCATCCGCTTCGCCGGATTGTACGATCTCACCGCCGATGGGAAAAGCCCCTTCAGAGATGGTCATGATGGCATAATGCGATGGGTTGCGTTTGCGGTCAGATTTGAGAAAATCAATCAGTACATCAAGGTCAAAAGGCACTTCGGAGATGACAGCGCGATCTACATCGCCTAGATAAGCTGCAAAAAGTGATGTCTCGCCAGAGTTGCGGCCAAACAATTCCACCACGCCGACGCGCTCATGCGAGCCGCAAACGGTGCGCACGGCGGTAATGTTTTCTACCGAACGAGTTACTGCGGTAGAAAATCCGATACAGTAATCGGTCCCGAAGACATCATTATCCATCGTCTTCGGGATGGCGACGACTTGAAAGCCTTCTTCGTGCATGCGGGCGGCGTAACTGAGGGTATCGTCTCCGCCGATGGGGATGAGAGCATCCAGGTTGAGAAAGTCGAGAACTTTGAGTACGTATCGGGTGATGTCAATGCGGCCGTCTTCTTTTTCTACACGGTCTTCTGCGGCCACGAAGTCGGGAATGTCTTCCGGCTTCATGTTGGATGGGTTGGTGCGGGATGTGTGCAAGAATGTTCCGCCGGTACGGTCTATGGTGCGCACACGCCCTTCGTCGAGCGGTTCGATGAGTTCAGCAATTGTTGCGGGGTCATCGGGGTTGATGTTAACCACAGAACCCCAGCCCCGCCGCAAACCGATAATTTCGACATCGTGCTCGTGTTCCTGGGCGCGTTTTACCACAGCCTTGATGGCGACATTCAGGCCAGGCACATCGCCTCCACCTGTTAGAATTCCTACGCGGCGTTTCTCCGTCATGATAAAGACCTCCTGGATTTATTGAAACCTTGGTGATAATTGGGTTGGTTTTTAATCATGGCAAATTTTACCGCAATTCAGGACTCTTACAGGAAGCGATTTAGGGACCAATTCGGTAATGCTATTATCTCAATTGACTGCCGCGATAACCGAGCATATTACGCGCCACCACCAGACGATTGATCTGGCCGGTGCCTTCGTACAGGTCGGTGATCTTGGCATCACGGAACCACTTTTCGAGCAGTAGTTCGCGGCTGTATCCCAGCGGACCGAGAATTTCTACGGCTTTTTGGGTGATTTTAACAACGATATCGCCGGCATAAACTTTTGCCATCGAGGCTTCTTTTGGATTGTGCAGCTTATTATCTGCCATCCACAGCGCCTCCAGTGTGAGCAACCAGGCCGAACGCAACATAACTTCCATTTCGATGACATCGCGCTCAACGCTGGTTAATTTCTGCCGTGGCAGTCCGTAACGAATCTCAACGCCATTTTCGGCGAGGATTTCCTTAAGTAATTCCAGGGTGGCGCGAGCGATGCCCACAGCTTGAGCAGCGATGATCGGGCGGGTTGCATCGAAGGTTGCCATAGCGCCTTTGAAACCCTTGGTGGTCTTCTCAACCGTGGGGCTGCCAAGGATGTTTTCAAAGGGGATGCGGCAATCTTGAAATACAATCGAAACGGTATCGCTGGCACGGATGCCCAATTTGTGCTCTTGCTTGGTCACCTTGCAGCCGGGAGTCCCTGCTTCAACCACAAATGAGCGCATTCCACCGCGCCCGGCTTCAGGATCAATCGTGGCCCACACGACGACAAAGCCATCCGATTCAACCAGCGCTTTTTGCCCGGCAGTGACAAAAATTTTCTCGCCGTTGAGAATCCACTCGTTCGTATCCTTGTCGAGTACGGCAGTCGCCCGGATCGCTGATGTATCTGAGCCAGCTTGCGGCTCGGTCATCGCCATGCCATCGAAAACGGGCTTATTGCCCATGAAGCGGCTCAGGAAACGTTTTTTCTGCTCGGGGGTTCCAGCAGCCGCTATGGCTGCAGATCCGAGCATCCCGCCAGGGATGCAGAGATACATCCCGGCGTCGCCCCAGGCCAGCATTTCGACCATATGTCCCAGGCGCTGATAGCCGATGGGGGGGCGCTTCTCTTTGGGTTCGGCATCCTTTTTCTCCGAATCGGGTGCCATGGAAGTGCCGCCCATCGATTTCACCGCCGTGTGCATAAAATTGATAAAATCCCAGGGAATCGCGTGTTCATTCTCATCCATCTCACGCGAAACCGTGCGCATCATATTCACGGCAACCGTTTCAACAACGGTGTTAAGTTGCTCTATGGGTTTTGGGGTTTCAAAATCAATCATTATTTGTTTCCTCCTACACAATCGCTAACCCGTTGAAGGTTGCAAAACCGCGCCCGCTGCGCATCCACATTTCAACCGGATGCTCGCGGATATAGCCGTGGCCGCCCAAAATTTGCACAGCCCGGTCTGTCACCATCATGGCCGTATCCATCGCGCCAGAAAGCGCCAGATAGGCTTGTTTGTTAGCTTCAGGATTGCCGCCATCAATCATCCAGGCCGCTTCCCACACCAACAGGCGAATAGCCTCAATCGCGGTGCCCATTTCAGCGATCATGAAGGCAATCGCCTGCTTTTGGGCCACTTTCATACCAAATACATCGCGGTCTTTGGCATATTCCACGGCATAGTCGAGGGCGGCATTCGAGACGCCAATTGCCATCGCGGCGAGGGCAACATTTGAAGCGGCCAATATCGGCGCGAAATCGTGCCCGCCTGATCCGCCCAGGCGATTTTCGAGCGGCACACTCACATTCGCGAAGCGCACGGTATAAAAAGGCAACGCGTTCAGGCCGAGCAACTTTTGGCGCTCGCCAACGACCACGCCTTCAGTGCCTGCGGGGACGATGAAGCCTTGCGTAGTCCCAGCCAGATTAGCATACACCAGCATCGCTTCAGCGCCGTCTGCGTAGGGTACATACGACTTTTCGCCATTGATCACTACGCTATCGCCATCAATGGCGGCAGTGGTAGCCAGATCATTGGGGTCAAAGTCAAATTTTTGCTCCATTAGCGCGGCAGTGAAGGGCTTCCATTCCATTTCGATGACCGGAGGAATATAGGCCTTTTTCTGTGCTTCGCTTCCGGCCAGTAAAATTGGCGTGGCAAACAGCCCCGGGGTCATAACCGCCAGCGCGCCAGCCAGATCGCCATACGCCAGTTCTTCAACGGCCAACGCGCCCGTAACCGCCGAGCGTTCGCCAAAGCCATCGTAGTCTTCGGGGATAGAGGCTTGCAAATAGCCCAGCTCCCAGCCTTTTTCGACCAGATCGACAGGTAAATGGCCTTCTTCTTCGGCGTCACGCGCCGCGGCGCGCAAATCGTCCATTGCATAGCGCTTGAGGGCATCGATCAGCATTTGTTGTTCTTCCGAAGGCTTGAAAGAATACATAGGTACCTCCTTGGGGTAGGTCTAATCCAATAATGTCTGATAGCGGATGGGTGTATGCCCGCCGCCATTCGTGAATTCATTCAGGTTTGCGATTCGCAGCAAGCCGCGTTGGTGCAAATATTCCACGTGTGCGCCAGCCTCCTCCAGGGCCAATAGCACGTTATAGCCATGCACCTCGCCAAATAATTGGTGGGATATTTCTGCAATCGTGTGCGGATCGGTGAGCAGAGCCAGAATTTCGTTGAGCCTTTTCCGGTGGATTTCCTGAATTTCGGCAATGCGTCCCGCTAAATCGTGGATGGGTTCGTTATGGCCGCCCAGTGTCAGGCGGATATTCGTCGCCCAGCCCAGTAGGGATTGCAGGGATTGAAGGTAGTGACTCAGCCCGGTGTTGAGCGTTAGTCCCTCGGGCGCCTGATGAGGGCTGATCTCGGCGAGGACATGATCGCCGCAAAAGAGCACATCATCCAGACGAATGACAACATGCCCGGCGCTATGTCCTGGGACATGCAACATTTCAAAGGGGCCAAGTTTCATGCCAGCGGCCTCGTAGGTAAAATCGACGCGGCCGGGCTGGTAATCGAGCTTGGTGAGCTTATAGATTTCGACCAATTGCCCGGCTTTATCTTCAGGAACACCCGCGTCGGCGAGAAAACACGCCATGCGGCGGGCAACTTCGGCCAGTCGTTCTTCGGTATGAGTCAGGTTATGCCGGTCGAGTTCGTGAATGCCGATAGGGGCGGCGCTTTTTTCGCGCACAAACGACAGCCCGCCAAAGTGGTCGATATGGCCGTGCGTAATCAGGATGTGGGTGAGCGAATCAAAGCCCAGGGGCTGCTGCCAGGCCTCGGCTGCGGCAGCCAACCCATCTTCCAGGTGACGGTTATTCTCCCCAAATCCGGAACCAGTATCGATCAAAATGCGCCATTCATCCACAAAAACCAGATAGGCATAAACCCAAAAATCAGGGAAGGCTTCCAGCGGGATTTGTCCAATGCGCGCCCCGCGGCTGCTCTCGAAAAAACGCACAGCATGGCTTTGGGCACGTTGACGCACGGTTACATAGCTTGAATAGCTCATGCCACGACCTCGCGCGTGAGCAAACCATTGATGAGCATCCCGGCGTATTGGTCGGCGATTTCTTGTGGGGAGGAGGGGCCTTCGGGGCGATACCAGGTGATGGTCCAATTCATCATACCCAAGAGGGCGCGAGCAGCCTGGGCGGGCGCTTGGCATCGAAAGATGCCGGCATCGACACCAGATTGAATTTGATCGCGCCACAAACGCTCAAAGCGATCACGCCGGATCGTGTGCTGGCTAAAGCGTTGGCCTTCCAGCGAACGATACTCGAAGAGCAGCACCGCAGAAAGCTCGCGGTTTGCAACCAGGGTTTCGAGATACGTGCGCATAGCGCGGCGTAATTTTTCGGGGTAGGGGGCTTCTACGCTCAACGCTTCATTGACTTGTGCAATAACAAGATCGAGCGCCTGGTTAAGCAGCGCCAACAGAATTTCTTGCTTGCTGGAAATATGATGATACAGACTGGCTTTTTTGAGATCAACCGCGCTGGCGATATCTTGCATCGAAGTAGCGTGATAGCCCTTCTGGCTGAAGATTTGCGCGGCAGCTTCGAGGATCAGTTGTTTGGACATAGCACTCTCCCTACCGACCGGTCGGTAGGGAGAGTATATCATAGAATTTTGTTGCGAGTCAATTCTGGGGGAAATCTAGTTTTCGCAAAAAAGTGTGTACATAGGGCGTAGAAGCCCTATGTACACACTTTTTTGCGACTTTTCCCCGCTTCTGGTGGGGGAGTAGTTATTGCGAGCAACTCTATTTCTTTAATCCGATAAATCTTCAGAGAAAAGTATGTCAAGCTTAAAAAAGGCGCTGACCACCTGAGGATCGAAATGGTGGCCACTTTGTGAACGAATATGCGTTTTGGTTTTTTCGCGCGACCAGGCTGCGCGGTAGGGGCGATCCGAAGTCAGTGCGTCCCAAACGTCGATTATGGCGAAGATACGCGCCGCCAAAGGAATCTCTTCGCCGCTCAGCCCGCGGGGATATCCCGAGCCATCCCATTTTTCATGGTGGCAATACGGAATATCCAGAGCAGGGTGCAGAAAGCGTATCGGGGAGAGCATTTCATGGGCCAGCACCGGATGCTGCCGCATGATCTCCCATTCTTCTTCGGTGAGCTTGCCGGGTTTATGCAATATGCGGTCAGGGATGCCCATTTTGCCAATATCATGTAGCAGCGCGCCGCGCCGTAGATGAGTTAGTAATTGGGATGAGTATCCTATTTTGCGGGCTAATTGTTCCGTAAGGGCCGTTACACGGCGGGTGTGCCCAATTGTGTCCTGATCGCGCAGCTCAAGCGCGCGCGCCCAGCCCTCGAGCGTGATGTCGTACGCGTGGGCTAATTCGAAATTTGAGCGCTCCAGGTTGACAAACAGGCTGGCATTGTTGATCGCGATAGCGGCTTGTGTTGCCATGGCGCGAAGCAGGTCAAGCCAACTTGTGTCCGCAGCGATTTGTTTGCGCGTAAATAATTCCAGAACCCCTTGCATTTCTCCCTTGGCAATCAGCGGAATGCCAAAATAACTGACAAAAAGTTCCTGATGTAATAAATGGGAGAGCACTTCGTTTTCCGCCGAATCGATTAGCTTTGGAATGGAAATAATCATTCGCTCAGCAATGATTTTCTTGGCAAAAGGGCTTTGGTTGGAGATATAGCGATTTGGATTTATGAATCCGGTATTGACACCCGCTTCAAGTCTAAGACTAAGCGGGTTGAAGATAGATACCATAGCCGCATTTACATCCAACTGGCGAACAACTTGCTCAATTAGAATGTTAAGTGTGACATCAATATCCATGCTGCCAGAAATGGCTACATCAATTCTGTGGAGGGCTTCAAAATGCGCCGCACGGCGGCGGATTTCATCTTCTGCTTTGATGCGCTCGGTAATGTCTTTCGCCGTTGAAACAAAATGCGTGATTATTCCTTTTTCATCACAAATCGGATTGATGGCTTGATCAACATAGAATAATTCGCCATTTTTCTTTTGATTGATGATTGTGGCACGGAAGGCATCTCCCTGGAGAATTGTTCCCCACAATATTTCGAAAAATGCGGCACCTTGTTTATCAGACTTAACAATCCGCGGCGTGTTGCCAACTGATTCTGCGCTGGAATAGCCGCTCATTAATTCGAAAGCAGGATTGACATATTGAATGACACCATCGCGGTCAGTAATCACAACAGCATCCGCGGTTTCTTCAACAACTTGCGATAACCTGACTATTTCGCTTTCGGCTTGTTTACGAGCACGAATATCGCGGATGATGACCGTAGCTAATTGGCCTTCAGGAGTATCCAGTGCGCTCAGGCTGATTTCAACCGGAATGATCTCGCCACTTTTATGGAGCGCAGTGAGTTCTATACCGAGATCGTCTTTTCGCTCGTTGGGAGCTATATAGAACTTGTCGTGATGCAAATGATGCCGTTCACGCAAATTTTCGGGAATGAGTATGTCAATATGTTCTCCAAGCAATTCGCTTCGCGTGTGGCCAAATAGCGCCTCAACTCGTTGATTGACTTGCTGGATGATGCCTGCCCGGTCTGCGACTACGATGGCATTTGGAGCGTTGTCAAACAAAACATGATAGCGTCGCTCAGCCTGAATTTGGGCACTAATATCCCGCCCGTAAATATTGACATGGCCAGCGTCGACAACTGGCAAGAGGGTAAATGTGAAAAAGCGCCCATTAATATCCAGGTTAAGATTACGTGACTGACCTGCTTCGCGACATTCGATTACAAGCTTTCGCAAATCGAGGGGGAGGAGTTCATCAAGTTTACAGCCCCAATAATCCAGCAATTCATGGCTTGCTGAGTTTGCGTAAATAATTGCCCCCTCGCTAGCAATCCTCATAACCGGGTTGGGGTTTTCGTTGGGGAATTTTGCGAGCAGTTGAATTTCACTTTCCGTGCGGGTTTGGGCAGTAATATCGAGCGTTATTACGATAGCATGAGTAATTGCTCCTGTAGCATCCAGATAAGGCAGATAATGTACATGCGAATAGCGCCATCCCTGCGAAGGAATATTCAGCCAAACAAAATCATGCACTTCCTGACCCGAGAAGCACTCTTCAAAGCGATGTTTGATCATGGTAGCAAATTGCTTGGCTCCCCATATCTCCGCAACAGAATGACCAATTATTTCAGACGTAGTTCTATTGACTGCCTGACAATAAGCAGTATTGCAATTGGTATAAATATAATTTCGATCCACAATCGTTGTTAGCGTATTTGCGATATGACTACGCAAATCTGACTGCACTGGTATATCCGTTTTTTGCGAGTTTTCCTGAATCATAACCATCCACTCACTATGTAATTCTTATTATCCCAAATAAATAAACATTGAATAATTGTAGTGCGATGGTAACATAATATCAAATATCAAGGAAAACGAGATGCATCAGAACTATTTGCAAATGCTGCTCAGAGAAATCTTCCATGGTGAATGATAAAGCAGCAAAATCAAGTTATTCGCCCAATGGGGTAGGGGAACGAGCTGAATAGAAAATTGTTCAATATGAGATTAGAGATCGCTATAATTATCGCTGTTGGTTTTCTCTAATTTACGCCAAGCAATCCTTTTTATAAATTTTTACTTTTTTGCCTTGACAGGGGATGGTCTGTGAGATAAAATGATTTTACTTTCGATAAGTATCATTATCGAAAGTATTAAAATTACAATTGGAGAATCGCCATGAACAATATTATACAGGTTGCTTTGGCCTATTTAGACAGCGTGAAACTGTCGCGTAGCGAGAACACTGCACGCACGTATACGAATGCTCTGAATGTTTTTATGCAAATTCTGGAAGAAAAAAAACTGCCGCCTGCAGAAACGCCCATTGAAAAGCTCAGCGAAGAAGCCATTGTGTGGCTTGCTACAGCGCTCAAGGATACGGCGCCTGCCACGGAACGGCTGTATCTCACCGCAACAACTGGCTTTTATGAATACCTGGCAGCTGAAAAACTGTCTGATATCAACCTTCCCCGCCTGCGCCTGCTGATTAAACAGCGCGCTCGCCGGCCTGGTCAACGATTGCCCCAATTCCCGCGTGAAAATATTGAAAAAGTAATACTATACGCAATTAATATGGTTAATCTCCCCTTCGAAGGAGAAAGAGAGCAACTTCGCCATTTGCGCGACCGGGCCTTTTTATTGACTCTGGCGGACACAGGCTTGCGTGTCCACGAGGCCTGTGGAATGCGGCGAGGCGATGTAGATTGGAGCGAAGCCAGGGCGATTATCATTGGCAAGGGCGATAAAGAAGCAGTTGTGCGATTTTCATCGCGCGCTGTAGCTGCGCTAAAAGTTTATCTCAACACGCGCGTGCAATTGGATGGCGCCTCTGGACGCCCGCTGACCTCCCTGCCCCTCTTTGCCCGCCATGATAAACGCGCAGGCAGCAAAGTGCTTCCCATGACAACTACTACAGGGCGCAATATTGTCAAGCAGCGCGTGCAAGAGGCGCTCGGCGAGCAGGCTGCGGGGACGATAACTCCACATTCTTTCCGTCATTATTTTGTGACAACAGTTCTACGCGGTTCGGGCGGTAATCTCAAACTTGCCCAAGAATTGGCCCGCCATAGCAATGTTCAGACCACGAGTCGGTATGCCCATCTCGCAAATGACGAGTTAGATCGCGGTTATTTTGAGATTTTTGAGTAGGCGAAGAAATTAATATACAAAAATATGTGGGTGGCGTGCGTTGGCAATCAAATTAATAAGCACGGTCCCAAAAAAAAAGACGGCTATTAGCCGTCTTTTTTTCTGCCGAAAAGAAGAAACCCCACCATGCCGTGTGCAGCTAAGTTTTGAACCTGCTCTCGCAGGTATTGGCTCTCATCGTTAGATCCGCCTTGGCCAAGGCCTATCGCGTCACGAACGTAATTTCGAGCCAGTAATTGTTAAGTGTTGGCTCAAAACGCAAAGGCTGCATCACGAACACAGCAGGGTATTTAACTTATACCACAAAAAAAATTGAGTGGGAAGGTACGTTTGTTCTATGCTAAAACGCTCACTCGTCACTAGGGATATACGCGATTGATGGTACGCGGGAAAGCGATTGTTTCACGGATATGATGTATGCCACAGATCCACGAGACCGTGCGTTCAATGCCCAGACCAAAGCCGCTGTGGGGCACGCTGCCAAAGTGACGCAAATCAATATACCATTGATAGGCTTCTTCGGGCAAATTGTGGTCGTGAATGCGTTCTAGCAATTTCTCCGGATTTGAGATGCGCTCACTACCGCCGATAATTTCGCCGTATCCCTCGGGGGCTAAAAGATCAACGCTCTTGCACACTTCAGGGCGTCCAGGCCAGGGTTCCATATAGAAGGCTTTCACCACAGTGGGATAGCCATACACAAAAACAGGCTTCTCGAATTGTTGCGTCAAGGCTGTTTCGTGGGGTGCGCCAAAGTCGCTGCCCCACTCGAAGGCCAGGAGTTCTTTTTCTTCGGGGTCATCGGTTTCCGCATGTAGTTTCGCTAAGATTTCAACGGCTTCATCATAGGAAATGCGTGGGAACGGCGGTGAAATTTTTTCGAGCATGGTTGTATCGCGTTCCAGCGAGGCCAGTTCGGGTTGACGATCGCGTAATACGCGCTGGATAATATGAGAAACAAATTGCTCCTCGATTTCCATCAATTCATCGAGGTCACAAAAAGCCACTTCCGGCTCCACCATCCAGAACTCGGTCAGGTGGCGGCGGGTTTTCGATTTCTCCGCCCGGAAGGTGGGGCCAAGACAATATACTTTGCTGAAAGCAAAGATATTGGCCTCGTTGTATAGTTGCCCGGTCTGAGCCAGGTAAGCCGCGCCTTCATCAAAGTAGGGAGTTTCAAAAAGAGTCGTGGTCCCTTCGGCGGCAGCCGGCGTGATGATGGGGGTGTCCATATTGATATAGCCATTCATATCCAGCCACTCACGGATGGCGGTGAGCACAGTGGCGCGAATGCGCAAGATTGCCCACTGGCTGGGCATGCGCAACCAAAGGTGGCGATTATCAAGAGCAAAATCAACCCCATGTTCTTTGAGCGCCATCGGATAATCATCCGCAGCGACTTGATAAATCTTCAACCCTGTAATACCAATTTCGAAGCCGCCGGGAACGCCGGGCGAGCGCGATTCGGCGCGCACAATCCCCGTGATCTCCACCGAAGATTCCTGTGTCAGCCGCACGATATCTTCAAAGGTCTCTTCGGGCAAATCACTCTTGAAGGCCACGCATTGCACAAAGCCATAGCCATCGCGCACCAGCAAAAAGACCAGCTTACCCTTGCGCGTGCGGTTATACACCCAGCCGCGAACGCGGATTTCCTGCTCAGTATAATCAGCGATATTTTCTACTCGAATTAACGGGGTCATAAATGCTCCTCTTGATGTCGTTGCCATTGCAAGGTAAGGCGCACAAGTGCAAGTACACCTCATCTGCCTATTATATATCCAAATCGATATGTAATTCCTTGAGCTGCGCCGCTTCCACCGGGGAGGGCGCGCTGCCCATAACATCACGGGCATTTTGATTCTTGGGGAAGGCGATTACCTCACGGATATTGGGTTCGCCAGCCAGAATCATGCAGATGCGATCGATGCCGGGAGCGATGCCCCCATGTGGAGGTGTGCCATACTCAAAGGCTTCCAGCATATGCCCAAAGCGTTCCTGGGCAATTTCGTCGCTCAGGCCAATCAGGCTGAAGACTTTGGCCTGCAAATCACGGTTGTGAATACGGATCGAACCGCCGCCAACTTCGTAGCCGTTGAGTACCATATCGTATTGCTGGCCGCGCGCTTTGCCGGGGTCTGTATCGAGCAGGGGTAAATCTTCGGGCATGGGCGATGTGAACAGATGATGGCTGGGATCCCAGCGCTGCTCGTCGGAATTCCACATCACAAAGGGGAAGTCGGTCACCCAGCAGAAACCGAGCAGATTAGGATCGCGCAAGCCCAGGCGGTCGCCGAGATGCTCGCGCAAGCGCCCCAGGCTCTCGAAGACCACCGCGGGCGCAGCCGCCACGAAGAGCAGCAGGTCGCCAGGTTGGGCATCGAGGCGCGTTATAAAAGTGTTCAACATATCCTCAGAAAGAAATTTGGCAAACGAAGAACGCTGCTCGCCAGCGGAGGTCAGAGCGAGATAAGCCAGCCCCCTGGCGCCATACTGACCAACGAACTCGGTCAATTCTTCAATTTGTTTGCGGCTGTAATCACCCAGCCCGCGGGCGTTAAGGGCACGCACATGCCCGCCTTCGGAGGCCACACTCTCAAACACGCGGAAGCCGCTTGCCGAAGCCAAATCGGTGAAATCGATTAACTCCATGCCGAAGCGTATATCAGGGTTATCTTTGCCAAAGCGCGCCATCACTTCGTCATAGGTGAAGCGCGGCCACGGGGATTGCATCAGCTTCTTTTCGGGCACCACCTGCCCCACCAGGCTAGTGAGCATATCTTCGATCAGCGCCATAATATCTTCACGCTCCACGAAAGACATTTCTAAATCGAGCTGGGTGAACTCCGGCTGACGGTCGCCGCGCTGATCTTCATCGCGGAAGCAGCGCGCGATCTGAAAATATCGCTCAATGCCAGCCACCATCAATAATTGCTTGAGCTGCTGGGGCGATTGCGGCAGGGCATAAAATTCGCCCGGATGTACGCGCGAGGGGACGAGATAGTCGCGCGCACCCTCGGGGGTGGTTTTAAATAATATCGGTGTTTCCACCTCGAGGAAGTCGCGCTCGTCCAGATAATCGCGAATGAATTTGACCACCTTGTGGCGCAGCACTAAATTGCCGCGCATACGCTCGGTGCGCAAATCCAGATAACGATAACGCAGGCGCACCTGCTCGTCGATCTCTTCTTGTTTATTGATGTAAATGGGCGGCGTTTTCGCTGGGTTCAGAATTTTCACGGCCAGGACTTCGACTTCAATTTCGCCAGTAGAAATTTCGGGGTTTTTCATACCCTCTGGACGCTCGCGCACCAGCCCTTCGACCTGAATCACCCACTCGGCGCGCACAGGGATCATCGCCTGATGTGCTTCCGGGTAGAGATCGGCATTGGTGACAATTTGTATCAGGCCAAAGCGGTCACGCAAATCCATAAAGGCGACGCCGCCATGATCGCGTCGCCGGTGAACCCATCCGGCCAGAGTGATCTTTTGAGCAATGTGTGCGGTGTTCAGTTCGCCGCAGGTATGGGTTTTGTACATGAGTTTCTCCTAGAGCCATCAGTGCTAAGCAATTCATCGCGTTCAGCAGACGAGTGGATTACGTCCTTTGAACGAAAAATCGCCCTTTGCATTTGCATCGGGCGACTGTTGAGTAAAAAAACCAATTTGTGTGAATTGGCAACCTTCAACAAACCGCCCGATGAAGATCATCGGCGGCATTGTTATTATTATTGTTGTCCGGATTGCCGAAACGCCAAATTTTCATGAGCGGGATTATATCACAGCTTTTCAGAGGCGGAAGTCATTTGCGCCAATATGATGCGCCATTTTTCTGGTGTACAGCTCCCCCACTATTTCGGCCAAGACAAACCAGCCTGTTCAGGCCGCAAAGAATCTTCCTGAGACTTCGGATATCTTCGTCTTAAAACGCGAGTATAATTCAGATATATTCTATCGTAATTCCTGGAGTCAAACCTATGAGTAACTATCACCGAAAAATACAAGAAATCATTGAACCGCAGCTTGTTGTTGAGGGCGCAGGCGTGCTGTTGCGGCGCTCTTTTGGACCGCGGCGCGATAATCTTTTTGATCCCTTCCTGCTTTTCGATCACTTTGCCTTCAACGACCCCATCGAAGGGCCGCCAGTTGGCTTCCCCACGCACCCACACCGCGGCATTGAAACGGTTACGTATATGCTCGAGGGCAATGTGCGCCACCGTGACAGCCTGGGCAATATGGGCGTGATCGGCCCTGGCGATGTGCAGTGGATGACCAGCGGGCGCGGCATCATGCACGAAGAAATGCCGCAACGCGGGTCAAGCGGCATCATCAACGGCTTTCAATTATGGGTCAACCTGCCTGCCGCCCGAAAGATGAGCCCGCCGCGCTACCAGGAAGTCGAGGCCAAGAGTATCCCTACGGTGGAGCAATCTGGTATCTCCGTGCGCGTCGTCGCGGGGGAATATGAAGGCGTGCGCGGCCCCGTCACGGAAATTGAAGCACAACCCCTATATATGGATGTGTCGCTTGCCCCTGGGGCGGCGTTTTATTTGCCAGTGGAAGCTGGACACTTTGCGATTGCGTATCTCTTTGAGGGGGCCGCATTCTGCGGATTGGATGAAGACGGACGCGGCGAGCGAGTTGATTCTGTTAAAATGCTGGTCTTTGAAGATGGGGATATTCTGGGTATCCAGACCGAGGAGAATTCGGAGGCGCGTTTTATGCTCATGGCTGGCGCGCCATTCAAAGAGCCAATCGCACCCTATGGCCCATTTGTGATGAATACGCAAGAAGAAATTCAACAGGCATTCGCTGATCTTCGCAATGGCACATTTGTGCGTCGGACATGAGTCAGGAAAATAATAAAACCCACCCTGTTGCTTCGCTTACAGCTTTATAAAACAACAGGGTGGGCAGGTTATTTGCTTGCACGATTGCTCGGCAAAAACCGCTGCTTATGGCGACGGGGGCACAAGTAACTTTGAAGCTGTGCAGACGCGTTCCCCATCATTGATGGATAGCTTGCCGGTGTAATATAGGGGCGCTGCGCCAGTTGGCAATCCAGATACTTCTCCCGTACAAACGCCGGCGGCGCAAACTAAGTTTTGTAACGCGAAAGAACCTAACCCATCAATAGATAATGTTGCCTGTGTAGGGTCTAGGTCTAAGCCCTTGTATGTAAATGACACCATTCCAGCACCAGCGCTCCCGGCGATGCCCTTTAGGCTATCAAAGCCTACCCAGGGGTGTTCCACCTTTGCAGGTTCAACGGCCGGTGCAACAGGTCCCCCCGGCGCCCACGCAGCCATTGCTGGTTGTGTAAACCCTACCAGCAATATAACAGCAACCGTTACCAAGCCCAAAAACACGTAACTGACCTTCTTGTTCATTTTATCCTCCTAACACTGTATGGAATATCTTTGAACTCACATTGAACGTATATTATTCTGACAACGCTACTAACACATACGTACCGGTAATGCTTTGATCGGTGAAGATTCTAGCTGTAGCACCGGGGAATGGCGGCTCTTCAGACCAGCCACCCAAGCTGCCGTTGGCAGCATCATCCCAGTAGAGTAGAGAAGCTTCTAACAGAATATAGTCACCGGTGAATGGATCGTAGTACATGATGCCGAACGCAACCGCGTTTTCAAGCATCTCGGCGGACAAGGCGAAGGAGATCGTTATTTTTCTGGCAAGCAAGGATACGGCCTCGCCGTTGTTACTCACCCTAAGAGTTAAGGCTTTGATAAACTTCCACTGAGCAACTTCAATACCCGATGCTTGTAGCGAAAAATCAGCGTCAGCAATGGCAAATGTGCCCACTCGCAAATTTGCTTTTTGTTTCGCCCCAGACGGCTGACTCATGTGGATGGCCCAATTCTCTTCGTCCGATACGCCAATCGGCCCACCTTCATCCTGGGATAATTTCTCTGCCAAAACATGGGAGCTTTTATCATCGCCCAGGATCATGCGCCAACTGTTTGTCACCAATATTGGAAGGTCTACACGTTCGAGTAGGGCCTGATCGCCACCAATATAGAGTGGAATTTCAACCAAATCTCCAACCCAGGGGGCGAAGCGCGGACCCCAAGAGATGTGGCTGAGATATTTAATCTGATCGATCTCGCCCATAACTGACAATGCATCAATCAAAACCGTGGGGACATCCGATGATAATTCGACCCATAGGGTATCCGGATAGACAACAATAATCTTCGGTGGTTGGCTGGAAAGATTGGCACCCACTGGAATAAGTATTGGCAGTGAAGAAGGTGATGAATGTGAAGAAGCGGTAACACAAGTGAAGTTTTCAACATCAACCAAGATATCAATGCCGCATTGTACGTTCACTGCCGTATCCACCCCATCGCCGCCATAAATAATATCAAGGCCAGGGCCTCCAACAAAATAATCATCAAAATTGGATCCAAGCACACTTTCGATGCTGGAGAAGCCTGCCAGTCCTGGACCAGTTCTCAATGTCAGGTTCACCTCCACCGGGGTCTGAAAACGGCTGTAATCCAGTCCATCTAGGCCACTGCCGCCATCAACATTGACATTAGTACTTGTTCCGGCAGGTGAAACAATGAATGTATCGTTTCCCTGACTGCCAATGACCTGTTTGATAATTCCACCGGCATGGGCGGCAATATTGCTGCCAGTCTTGGCGACCACACTACCCAAAACCATCGTGAGATCATTGCTGGTGGCCGAGAAGTCCATGATATCGTCGGCGGCTCCAGTATCATTCGCAACGATATCGATGCCCCAATCATCAAAGAAGAAGATCGTGTCCGTGCCACGTTGCCCATTGATCTGATCGATGCCCGGGCCGCCATAGATGGTGTCGTTGCCACTGCCGCCCAAAATAATATCGTTGTTGGCATCTCCGTAAAGCAGGTCTGCGCCATCGCCGCCGGTTAGCAGATCGCCGCCATCGCCGCCGTGGAATTCCACCGGGTAACTACCGCCTGCCAGGGAGTCGCTGCCGATGCTGCCGAGAATCTTTTCAACCTGACCGGCTCCACCCAGAGCGAAATTGGCTGTCCCGGTCCGCAGGTCCAGGCGCACTTCGAAACCAGAAGCGGTTGTCGCCGTGACATAGTTGCTGAAGTCAAAGGTATCGAAGCCGCTGCCACCGGAGACGCTGCCGGTAAGCACGGCCTTGTTGGTGAAGATGAAAATATCATCCCCTGCGCCGCCATCCAGGCTGAGAGTTTGGTTGCTCTTGATCAGGAAGGTATCCGCACCACCGCCGCCGCGCAAGCTATCGAGGGCGGAGAAACTCAGAGTCTTGCCGCTGTTCTGATATTTGCGATCCCCGTCGAAAATCCAGGTATTCACCCCGTTCAGACCCACCAGGCTATCGACACCGCTGCCGCCGATAATCGTATCGACGTTCTGGAAGCGATTCACCAAACCGGAGATCGAACCGACAAAACTATCGACGCTGGCTGCTCCACTGAGAACAACATCGAAGCCCGGGGTGTAAGCGCTCAAATCGAAAGTATCGCTGCCTGCACCGCCGTCAATTATCCCATTCAGTACAGCCTGATCAGCGAAGATGAACTGGTCATCCCCATCCTGGCCAAAGAAACTCAGCGCCTGGCTTCCAGCGAACAGGAAGGTATCACCAGCGCTGCCCGCAAATAAATTCTCGAAGCTGGTGAAGTCTATGGAACTACCGTTGCTGATATAGCGATGATCTGGCGCGGTGGTCAAATCCCAAGTAGCAGAAACATCCATACCGGTTAGCGCGTCGTTGAAGGCGCTGCCGACAAGCTTCTCGATATTGTCGAAGCCACCCAAGACACTCGCAGAACCGGCCCAGCCATCCTGGGTTCCTGAGCTATTCAGGGTGACGCTCACCGGGCTTAGATAAAGGCTAAAATTAAGCCGATCCTCACCGGTTCCAGAATCGATGGTTCCAATCAGGCTGCCATTTCCCGCAAAATTGAAACTGTCGGCGCCGCTGCCGGTCTTCACTAATTCGATCTCGCCGCCCAAAGCGCTGATCGATGAGCCTGAGCCATCTTCGACAAGCAGTTTATCACTGATCGTGGTGGTGAAATCTACGGAGAAGGTCGAGAGATCGATGGTATCGTTGCCGGTTGCAGCGATGATGGTATCCGTGCCAAAGTTGCCCACAAAACGATACGTATTATTGCCAGCCCCACCGGAGAGATTATCATCGCCAGCACCGCCGTCGAGGGTGTCGTCGCCCGCATTGCCAAAGAGATGGTCGTTTCCGCCGCCGCCATTGAGGGTATCATTACCAACGCCACCCTGCAGGATATCCATACCGTCGCCCGCAATGAGGGTGTCATTATCATCGCCGCCAAGCAAAATATTATTGCCCCGCGTATCGGTCAGGGCATCATTCCCGGCGCCGCCGTCGAGGGTATCGTTACCAGCATCCCCGTTGAGTATATCCGCGTCAGCGCCACCAAATAATTGATCCTGGCCTTCACCTCCATTGAGCGTATCATTTCCACCGCCGCCGCTGAGGACATCATTCCCTGCACCGCCCCACAGAGTGTCAACGCCATCACTGCCGCTCAAAAAATCATCGCCGCTGCCGCCCAGAATATGTTGAATATTACTGATGCCTGCGGTGCCTGTGGCCGTGCCAGCCGCCAGATCGACCGTGACGGTGGTGGTATAGGCGCTGTAATCCAGGGTGTTCTGGCCGGGACCGCCATCGATAGTGCCAGCGCCAGCGGCCAACTGCACACCATCTACGCTGAAAATGATGGTGTCATCCCCTGCGCCGCCGATGATTTTTTCGACGCTGCTGCCCGTGTAGACAGTCAGGTTGCCAAAACCGTCATCGACGATAATGCTCCCCAAAATGAACTGGATGTTTCGAGTCACTGCGCTGAAATCAAAAATATCGTTGCCACCGCCTGAGATTTCAACCACCGTATCCTGACCCCAGTTATCACTGAAGATATAGGTGTCATCGCCAGGCCCACCCACCAGCAATTCGTCTTCACTGCCGCTGATGATCAGGTCGTCTCCGTTGCCGCCATTGTAGTGCTCAATGTTTACAACCGTCAGACTGATGCCACCAGCCGTGACCGTGGAAGTTCCCAGACTCATGGAGACACTGCTGTTATAGTTACTCAGGTCGAGAGTGTCTGCTCCGGCGCTACCATCAAGCCTGCCGCTAAAGGTAATCGTATCCAGGATAATAAAGGTGTCGTCACCGCTTCCAGCTACCATAACTTCGAAATTATCGGCGGTGTGGCTGACTTTTTGGCCGCTGCCATCGGTAATTTCAAGTACTCCCGATAATGTGAAGGTCAGGTCGAGAGTGACGCCGCTGAAATCCAAGGTATCAGTGCCACCGTTGAGCAATTCGATGACCGTATCCTCGCCCCAACCATCACCAAAGAAGAAGGTATCGTCACCCTGCCCCCCCGTTAGCACATCATTTCCCGGGCCGCCGGTGATGTAGTTGGCAGCATCATCGCCGGTAAGGGTATCGGCTGCATTTCCACCGATGATGTGTTGAATATTGTGGATGTGCAGGGTTCCCGTGGCCGTCTCTGCGATAAGATCAACGACAATTGAATTTAATTGGCTATACGCATTATAATTGAGGGTGTTGCTGCCGCCCGGGCCGCCATCGATTTCCCCAGAAATTCCAACTCCATCAGCAAAGATGAATTCATCCGCCATTCCTGCTCCGTTGAGATTTTCGACCAAGGCAAAGCTCAGGGTGTCATTCAGCGATCCGGCATTGGCGGCGGTCATTTTCCAGATATTGATAGCATCCGGTCCGGTCAGCGTGTCGGCGAAGGCGCTGCCGATCAACGCGTTGAAGTTGTCGAAGCCTACGCCAAGAGAGCCATCTGTCCCGGCGTAGCCATCCACGCTGCTGGAACCGCTCAC
>JABGRQ010000043.1:0-22714 GCA_018648225.1 Chloroflexota bacterium | reverse complement strand
TTGACAGCATCCGGGCCGGTCAGCGTGTCGGCGAAGTCGCTGCCGATCAGCGCATCCAGGTTATCAAAACCACCACCTAAAACCGTATGGATACCTGCATAGCCATCGCTGCCACCGTTTCCGGTCAGGAAGATCGTTTGGGCATTCGCCAAATTGCTGAGGTTGAATGTATCGCTTCCGGCTCCCCCATCGAGTACCCCACTTATACTGACGCCTTCAGCAAAGATGAATTCGTCGCTGCCAGGGCCACCACTCAAGTTCTCAAAACCATTGAAGACAAACTCTGTGGCGCTGCCAATATAGCCGCCATCGTTCTGGCTAATCTGCCAAATATTGCCCTGATTGGAGGCCAGCAGAGTATCAGAACCTGCATCTGCATCGACCGTCCACGAACCCAGGCTGGCGCTCCAGGTCAGGGTATCATCTGCGGGACTGAGGGCCAAGGCAGCAATGAAACCCTCGGGGTCGTAATAGTAAAATGGGCGTAACAACCCAAACCCAGACAAGTTATTTTCCAGGAGCGCGCCGGTGCCATTGGCGCTGGCATCCAAATCCAGGCGATCATCTCCCGCATTGCCGTAAATACGTAGATCATATTGCGCGCCGCTCAAGTACAGACCGGATAGGCTGGTAAAGCCAAAAGTATCATCGTCTGCGCCGCCGCTGACTGCCACGGCGACAGAAGTGGGCAGACTATTGAAGGTAACTTGATCGGCACCGGCGTTCAAATTTAGGTTAACGCCCTCGATGCCGCTGACCTGCAATCCGCCGCTGGTGAAGCTAGAGAAATTGTACAACGTTGCTCCGTTGAGCTTAATCTCTGTCGCTGAAACCTCAACCGTGTCGGCCGCGCTGGTGCCGTCGATCAAAAGATAGTCTGTGCCGCTGCGGTCATTGGCTGTCAGCGGGCCGCTGAGCGAAGCGGCGATGCGATAGCTATCGGAACCGCTGCCGCCATCGATAGTCAGACCATATTTGTTAATATTGCTGACTTCGATAACATCGTCACCGGCCCCGCCGTATACCGCTGAACTGCCGTAAACATTCCAGGGGTTGCCAGAGATGTTAAAGCTGTCCTGCCCGCCCTTGCCATCCACAATGAAGGTTTCAAGGGAGTTGTCGTAACGGATGACAACGGAGTCCCCGCAAGTGGCAATATTTTCGCCAACAGTAAATGCGTCATCGCCGCTGCTGCCGTTGATGAATAACACATCGTCGCCCCAAATGCTGCTATCTTTAACCGTGATCGCTGCGGTACAGCCACAGATGTTGAGGACATAGGTATCGCTGCCCTCCATGCCATCCAGAAGAATATCGCTCATCTCCACTTGATTTACAGTGAGCGTGTCGTCGCCCATACGGGCGGCAATGCGGATTAACTCGGCTCCGCTGGAGGCCACATTGATGAGCTTGCCACCCACGCTGATCTGCGTGCCTTCAAGCAGGAAACTATCATTGGAGTTGGAACCCAAAATGGTGAGTTCATCCTGCTCGTTGGGGTTGGTGCTGCTATCCATAACCACGGCGTTAGCGAGGGTACTCAGATCAAGCTCGTAACGATCATTGCCGCCTTTGCCATCCATCGATACTTTTCCAGCCCAGCCGCTGGCCCGGATGGTGTTGTCGCTCGGCCCCGCTGTCAACTCAACGTGGTAGACATTGCTCAAATATAGCCTGCCCTTGATGGGCGATACCAGCGCATTGCCGGTCAGAGTCAGGTCAGAATCGGTTGCAAAAACGACCTTGTCGGTAGTCGTGTTTTCACCGCCGTTATAGTGGAAGTATGTATTGATTCTGGTATATAGCGAAGCCGATTGAGATTCTGTGAGGGGCTGGCCCTCGGTATAGCCGTCAAAATTGCCAGGAATATACTTCCCTTCGGTGGGTAGGCTCAGGTCATCGGTCTCAATGGTCAAGGTATCCTCACCGGGGCCGGTGCTGACAAAGAACTGCTGCAAGCCGTAAGCCTGCAAGCCATCGCTGTCCAGGCGAACTTTGTCAGCGTGATTTCCGGCCACAGTATTCAAGGAAAAAGTGACTATATCGAAGAAGCTGATGTCAGCGATTTCCTGCGCACCTGCTTTTCCGCTAATCGTATTGGAGCGTTCGCCAGCAATAATAGTGCTCACCGCTTTGGGCAGAGTCACCACCAAAGGAGCGGAGAGTTCGGTGATATAGATATATCCGGCGCCATCGGTATCGAGAGCATTTCCGGGTCGCCCATCCCATTGAGGGGCACCTGCCAGCGCCAAAGTACCGCTGATAGCCACTGAGTAGCCAATATAATCCTGATTGAATGCATCGGATCCAAAGAGGGGCTTGGTAACCGTCTGAAGCTGCCAATTTCCATTATTGAGACCGAAGGCAAACGCGCCGCCTTCGTTATCGTATGTGGTCGTGGAGCCGCCAATAATCCGGGATATCGATGTCTTATAAGCGCCGACAACCAGGATGTCTTTATCGATGGCAACGTCAAAACCAAAATAGTCGCCGGTGCCAACCGCATAATAAGTGTAAATGCCATTCAGGGATAATTTTTGCTGCTGCGCCCAAGTTGAAGGGTATCCGGTGCGAATGAAAGTATAGGCGGCCCCATTGAAGCTATTCACACCAGGAGCGCCGACAACTGCAGTTGCAGCCCCAGTAGTATTCAAGCTGAGATCAACCGATGTGCCAAAAGCGTCGCCCGCAATACCATCGGCGGCGGTCAGCGTGCCCTGGAAATCCCAGGTATCTGCGCCGTAGGAATATACAGATACGCTACCGGAATTGGCATTGGCAGTGGGTGCACCAACCAGGAGCGTATTGCCATCGATGGCTACACTGCTGCCGAAGGAGCCGCTCTCCGTATGCTTGCTATCCTGTTCCCAGTTGGCGCTCTCGCGTTGGTAAGTATAGATGGTATTCATGCCAGGAGCGCCGACAACGGCGGAGTCCATATCAATAGCTACGGCCTGACCGAAATTCGCGCCGCTTGCCAGATCGGATGGCGCCAGGCGAGTATTCTCTACCCATTTGGAGCCAACCTGGTCGAAGATATAAACGGAACCCTTGCCAAAGTTGGCATCAGGCGCGCCCACAATCAGGCGCCCGCCATCGATGGCTACCGCACTGCCGAAGTCATCCCCCGTCCCGGTGCCAGCGCCTTCCACCTGATCTTTCAATGTCCATGTCTCTGCGTTGGGGTTCTGTTCGAAGACGAAGGCGACCCCGCGATTATCGTATTGAGGCGCACCGACCACTGCGGTATAACCGTCGATGTCCACACTGGCGCCGAACTTGGCCGATGGCAATGCAGCGGGGATGGTGCTGGAGCGATACGTCCATTGCGGGCCGCGCTGGCGGAAGTTGAACAACTCACCGGCGCTATCGGTGCCCACCAGGAAAAGGCCGGTGTTGACATACGCTACGCCATGACCAAATTCATCCACATTGCCATCGTTGTGAAGCGTGGATTTTAGTGTGCTGCCTTCATAGAGTTTGGCTTCGTTGCTGCCAGGATCGCCGACAATTTTAAAGAAACCATTGAATGTATAGCTGGCATAAGCGGAAAGCCATTCGGCGTAGCTGCCGTTAAAATAAATATCTGCTGATGAACCGCCAGCGTAATCACTTTGCCCGGTGTCCGGGTCCTGGCTGTCGCCCTCCAGGCTGCCATCGCTCTCCAAATCTGCTCCAGCAAGCAAGGGATTGCCGCTCGTATCGAAAGCTGTCGACCAATGCGAATAGGTTGGGTCCGTGGCAATGATCTCATAGCGCCGGCCACCACTGATTCCAGGAGCGCCGATATAAACCGTATTTCCGTTGAGTTCAATACTACTGCCAAAAGCAGCATTATTCAAACCGCTAAACGTGCGCCCGGTTATCGTGATGGTTTGATCGTCCTGGAGGCGTCCATCGGGGTGTGCCCACACATAAATATCATCGGCGCGGTCATTTACGTAGCCCTGATCCCCATTATTCAGCTCTAGCCATTCCGTGTAGCTCAGGTTTTCAAAGGTTTGCGTTGACGGCCCATCACTATAGTCGCTATTGTCATAGATATTCACCTTTGTGCGCGGGGCAAGCTTGATTTTCTGATCATCATCTTCCCAGTCGCCATCATCATGATCGCCCAGGTAGAATTTCGTTCCATCGTAATCTGCGTAGAACCAATAGCCCTCTTCATCACAGAAAAGCGAGCAATCATCACCTTCATCCAGGCCTAATTGAGACGGAACCGACGGAATAAAGTACTCGTGGTCTACGATTTTGTAGGAAGTGGCGTTGGGGTCCGGAACGGGGTCTTCGGTTACATTCATCGCCAAGGGGACATCATCAGTTGATTCCATGCCCAACCAGTTTTTGATCTCTGTGTCGGTGGAATTCGAGTTCAAGAAATTTTTGTATTCCCATGTATCTCCATCCCCATCATCATACGACAGCATCTTGTCCAGTAGCGTGCCGCCAGATGTTACAGTTTCGAAAATCGAGAAATACAATCGGGCATCATAGGGAATGATGAATTTTTCAAGCGTCCAGGCAGCATCACTGCCCGTATAGGTAAAGGCCACGCCCGTCTTTCCCAGACTCAACTGGTAGGCCGTTTTTGGTTGTCCGCTTGAACTGATCCACAGATTGGTGTCGGGAGCGCCCACTGCGATGCGGGAGCCATCAATCGCCACGCTGGCGCCGAACCGGCCAACACCAGAGGGGCCAGTTTTGTCGGTTTTATACACCCAGCCATCATCGCCACGCTGATAGATATAGAACTTGTTGGCGCCCGGAGCCCCCACTACCAAATTATTGCCATCTTTTTCCATATCATAGCCAAAATCGCCAGATTGGGTAATGGTTTGGATCAGACGCCAATACAAGCCTTCGTTGGTGTAAATATATATCGAATTGACGCCATAAGCTGATACGATCAGTTCTTTGGTCGTCAGATCATAAATAACCTTGCGGCCAAAATTACCTTCACCACTGAGAGCCTCAGCGCGGTACAAACCGGTATTGCTATTGGCAATATCGTTGATAGCCAGGCTGCCATCGGTGGTGTAGGTGCGAATGGTGCCAATGCCATTGCGAGTGATATTATTGCTGCCGTCGGTCTCGTTGAAGCCAGGCACGCCGATAATCAGGCGCTTGTCGCCAAGAACGAGTGCCTTGCCAAAATACTCGCTCTCAGCTGGCGCGCTTGAGGCCAGATTGAGTGAGCGCGTCCAGGCCACCGGGTCGCAAGCGCCGCCGCAATATCGTTCATGCCGATAGAACACATACACCTTGCCCTGGTTGGCGCTGTTCCCGTCATAATCTGGAGCGCCAACGGCCACATAATCACCATAGATTGTTACGCTGGCACCAAAGTGATCGCCCGCATTGCCTTCGTGTGTGGCTTCATTGGGAGGCAGGCCGCCATCGGCGGTCAGGCGGGCGACCATATTCCAATTCGCGCCGCTGCCTTCGAAAATCCAGGCCGCGCCCTGCTCATTATTCTCGCCCTTATAATTGGGAGAACCAACCACCAGACGACCGTTATTTTCTTTGAGTGCGACCGCAGCGCCGAAGCGCTCCCCAGCCTGCTCGCTGGTAGATTCGAATGTGGCTCGTTTAGACCAGATATTGTTGCCGTCATGCCCATAAAGATAGGCTTCGCCGATGCTGTTAGCGCCAGGCGCGCCCACCAAGACATAAGCAGATGAAATCAAATCCAGCGCTGTGCCAAATTCGCCGCTACCGCTAAAGCTGGATTTTTGCGGCCATTTATTGATTAATTCACTGCTCTGATACGTATAGTAATAAACCGTGTTCGCACCGGGTGCACCGACCAGAATACGCCCATTGGTGACATCCACATCAACGGCAGTGCCAAATTTATAATAAGAGCCGCCGCCGCGCAATTTCCATTCCTGAGTCCAGGCCCCATTCGCCAAACGGTAGATATACACTGCGCCGGTATCGTATCCCCGGTTGATATCTTGCGGCGCGCCAACCAGCAGGAGTGTGCCATCAATTGCCACGGAACGGCCAAAGCCCATGCCCCCGCCCGACAAACGATCATCGGGGTAGAGCTTGGCCTGTTCGATCCAGTTATCGCCGCTACGGGTGTAGACGAAGACTACGCCGGAGATTTCACCCACCCGATCGGCGCCGACTACCAGAGTATTGCCATCCAAACTGAGGGCGAGCGCCTGCCCATAGGAGCGAGGCTCCGGCGAATTGATCCCGGCCAATTTAACCTGCTGCCGCCAACTGATGACGCCATCGACCGTCACAGAATGCAGCACCAGGTTGGTCAGACTCAAGTCGGCCAGGTCAATGGTTTCAATCGCCAGATCGCTGAGCGCATCGGGCATGCTCACCGAAAAAACCGGCCAGACCATGCACCACCAGCGGTTCCAGGCCGGTGAAGTCAAAAGTATTACCGCTAACGATGACCGTACCGGCGCGTGAAACTGTGCTGCTGGGGGTGTAGCTGCCACTGGAAACCCCGTCACCGGCAAAGCGCAGGGTGTCGCCCTCGACGCCGTTCGCACCACCATTGAAGATAATCTTACTGATGGTGGCATTGGGAGCCGTGCTGCTGAAATCGACAAAAACCAGATCGTCGCCTTCGTCGCCATTGAGAGTAACCGTCTCCAAAGCCGTGACATCATCGGAAATATTGAAGGTATCGTTGCCACCGGCGGCGTCCACCCGCAGCGGCATTTCGAAAGTACCGCCGCTCAAACGGAAAACATCATCGCTGTCACCCAACAAAACTCGCAGCTCGGCATGGCGCACGTTAATATCCATTTCCATGACCAGCCTGGTGGGATCAGCGACAACGCCCATAGATACCGAGCCGAAAGCCGACGTTTCGTTGAGGCTATTATCATTGAGCAAGGCCCGGAAATCGGCCAGCCAGGTTGCGGTTTGCACCGGGAATAGCTGGGCAAACGATTTGGCAATAAAGGAAAGTGTATTGGCTTCTTGGCTGGCAGAATGATCGAAGTGGACGGCATCATCACCGTCACCGCCATCAATCATCACACGGATATCAAGCCCTTCGAGGGAGTCATTATCTTCCAGATAGATATTGTCATCCCCGCCCCCGGCGTTGATAGCAAACACGGAGTTGGTGCCGCCCAGCGGGTCCAGCTCGAGGTGGGTACTCTTCAAGAAGATCTCGTCTGCCCCCAAACCGGCGCTCAACGAAACCTGCTCGACGGTTAGATAAATAATATCGGCGCTGCCAGAACGCTGCAAGGTGGTTTCGTTAATCGGCAGATTGATCGTTTGGGTTGGGTTATCCGGATCGGGAATCTGGATACTGCCGATGATCGCCGTGCTGATAGTGTAGGCGTTATCATCCAGGTCGCCCTGATCGTAAAAGAAAAGCCTGTCGTTGGAATAAGGCAGTTCACCCTCGATAATCAATTTGCCCAAAATCTCGTCCAGAGAATTAGCGGCGTTACCCACGTAGATATCATCGAAGCCGCCAGCCATCTTCAGGGTGGTGGTCAGGAAGGCGGGCGTGCCGTATACCCTGAAGGTATCGTTCTGCTCGCCAAGATCAATTTCTAATTTCTCAGAGGTGTCGCCAAAATTGACCGAACCAGTGATCCCCAGACCCGTAACATAACCATTGATAAATTGGCCGCTGTTAACTTTATCGTCGCCGCTGTCGTTGATAATAACGAAGTCTTCGCCCGCATCCCCGTAGATATAGGCCGCTCCGGCGATGAAATCCACCCGCCGTAAGGAGGCGGGATTCAAACCAAAGGGGGTTGCCTCCACTCGAACAACGTCATCGCCATCGCCCGTGTGGACAAATAACTGAGTCCCCGCGACGCTATCGATAAAGAAGCGATCCGCACCACTGCCCAAAAACACATGCGCAGCCTCGGTAGACGTTGTCAGCGAACCGTCAACGCCCAGAATGCCGTAGAAAATATTGGCCTCGACGAGATTATTATCAGCCATATTCAGGCCGCTCAGCCCGATGGCCGTCATCTGCCCGCAGGCCCAATCGGTATCAACATCGGCAGCGCAATCGCCGCTATCGCCCTCGTTATGCGCCCTAAGAGTATCCGAACCCTCCTCGCCGTGGAAGGTCAGCACACCATCGATGTCGGCAAGCAGATTAACCTGATTGCCAACTTCCAGGAGATCGTCACCATTACCGCCATAAACTGTGGTCGCAACACCCGCGGGCACATTTTGTACGGCGAATTCGTCGTTACCAGCACCAAGTTTGATATGAATTTCTTCGACGGTCGCATATTGGACGCTGCCACCAACTGACATGCTCATCCCGGTGATGGTATTGCCTGCGAAAAGGCCATTCTGTGCGGTTGCTCCGGCGAAGATATACAGGCGGTCTTTGTAGCCGCCATTCCCGGCTGTATTGCCAATAATATTCAACTTGCCCGTGATACCACTCAGATCGCCGCTCAAGGCGCCGAAAGTTGAGAGCGTATCGTCATAGACACCATTGGTGGTGAAACTATCCCGGCTGGCCAGGCTGGCGACGAAATACTTGTCGGCGCCCACGCCGCCGTAAACGGTCAGATTGCCATCGGCTTTTTGAATGAAAAAGCGATCGTCGCCGGGACAAGGCTGGGTTTCAGCATCGCATACCGGCGGGGTGACATCGTTGATATTGTCTTCCGTATTATCGCCGTTGAGCGTGGTCGTACCGCCATGATCCTGGAAGATGATGTAATCCATCCCCGCGCCACCGAAAATATGGAGCTGTCCGCCAGAGCCCGAATTTTTCACTGTCAGTATATCGTTGCCGCCGCCGCCTTTGACGGTGGTGTGGGTGCTGCTATGCGTGGTCTTGACGGTAAAATCATCCTGCCCGGCTCCCAGGGAGATGATCAGGTTTTCGGCATCGGCGCTTGTCTGGTTGTAGGTAATCAGGCCGCCCATGCCGGTGATATTCTGAGCGGTCAGATCGCCGCTGGTACCGGCAGCAGCCTCCACCGCCCCGGGGCCAACATCGAGGGTGTCAGCGCCCGAACCCATATCAATCCATGTCTCAGCGGTGGTGCCGCGCACGGTCAGGGTATTCGCTCCGCTGCCCAGTTTCATATCCAGATTTTCAATCATACCGGCAAAACGGTCGATAGAAATGCTCGCATCGCCTGACATCCCCAGCCCGGTCAATGTGGTCAGGTTGACGTTGAAAGCATCGATCCAGGTATTCTTCAGCGCGCCATCTTCGTCATCAGCATCCGATAAGTCGTTGACATAAACCCAATCGTCGCCGCCGCCACCATAAATCACAATCACGGCATCAATGCCTTCCAGATTATTCAACTCGATCTTGTTGCTGGTGACGTCGGTATCCTGATAATCAACGTACATCGAACTGGAGTAGCCAGCCTTGAAACTGCTGGTAGCGTCAAGAATAATATCATCTGCCGCTTTCAAATGTACCTGGCCGCGTGATGAATCTACGGCGCCTAATACTATTGATCCGGCAATTTCGGTCAGCTCGATATAACCGGTGGTGCGCGCCCACAGCTTTCCGCCCGGCGAGAGTTTCATATCACCCCTCACCGTGATCCAGACCTCAGACCCGCCGGGGCCGTATAACAGCGCCGAGTTGATGATAATATCTTTGCCGCCACCGTTTTCGATCAGTGTGAAATTATACGCGCTGGCCGGGCCGGCTTCAGACTCCCATATCCAGGAAGTGCCGCTTGCCTTACGGGTGATATGCGAGCTGCCATTCAGCAACAGTTGGATGGTGCTGCCAGATTTCATCTGTTCGACAGCAACTGTGATATCTACATCGTCCGGGTTGTAGCGACGGGTGCCGCTGGCCAGGTAAATCTCATCCCGAGCTTCAACCTTTAAGATGGGGGCAACGGTCTGCCCGTCAGCGTTCTCGAACTGCACCATTTCAAGATTGATGAAATACGGCGTTGAGTTTTGGCCAATCTTGCCCAGCTTGGCTTCCAGAGTAAGCTGATTGGTGTGCAGTTGCACCTTGGTACCATCCTCGACCTGCAAAATATCGCCCAGGCCATTCTGGATCAACGTGCTGCCGTAGGGGTTGACGATCTTGCCCGCCAGACGAAGGGAAGATTCTTCGGTACGGGTGGTCGTAGTATGTTTGATGATTTCTACCGAGGTCTCTTCGTATTCCGTGGGTTTGAACTCGTATTTGAATGTGAAGCCATCTGCATCCCAGGACAAGTAATGACCAATCGCAGGCGTGGTGGGAATTTGGATAATAAAAGGAAGATCGATGGCGACTGGATTCGTAGATGTAGCCGAGAGCTTGAATTTGTTATCCTGCTTGTCGAAGACATAGTAGGTTTTGCCAACTTCGAGTCCGCTAATAGCATCATCAACTTCATCTCCGGTGGTTCCATACACCAGGGCTTGACCATTCGTAAACCCATGACTGTTGATGTTGATCCAATCCTCTCCAGGGTCATAGGTGAAACCGGCATTTTTGGTGCCCCACATGAAATAATGTCCGGGTTGCAGATGGCTATCACCCGTCAAACTCAGATCAACAGGGGAACCGCTAAAATCCTGTGAAATCTTGAATTTATCTTCCTGGGACTGAACAACATAATACTGCTTGCCAACCGTCAAACCGGCGATCACCGTATCGGCAGTAAGATACGTGAGCATCTGTCCATCTTTGAAGCCATGATCTTCAATGGTAACCCAATCGTCATTATCATAAGCCAGCGTGACAGTCTCAAAAGTAACATCCGGCTGATCTCCGCGATAGATCACATCGATATTGTTGACTGTCAGAGGCAGCGTGCTGCCATCATAGACCGTATCATAATAATGTTCGATCTTGACATACTCAAAAGCAAATTGCAGCCGAGCTTTGTCGCCCTTGATAACCGCAACGCCGGCGGCATCCAGGTCTGCGTGGGTGATCTGGTTGACATCTAATTTAATTACGCCGCGGTTATTATCGTTGAGTTCAATATCGCCAACTTCAAAACCCTTGTCATGGTCTGATGTGTTGTAATCCACCAACTGGGCATACTTGCTGCGGTAGATGCTGCCATTCTGGTACCAAATGATGTGTGGGTTCGAGAAGATGACAATATCGGCTTGAAGGTTGATCTCGCGCTTGGGAGCCAGCGTGCCTTCTTTATCCTCTGGCCCGCCAATCGCATCCAAATCGACCTCGCGGCGATACTGCACCAGGGTGGTACGGGCAGCAATTTGGAGATCACGAGTAATCAGCGTAACGGTTTCAGGAAGGTCCACCAAAGCGGAGGTATTGACGTTATTTCTGGCCAGGGCTTCGCCGCCGCCGATGGCAATGCAAACCGAGTCCGATTGGGCATCTGTGTCCAGCGCCAGATGTTCGGCGCGGATTTCAAGGGATTCTGTGCCGGTGATTTGGTTATTGATGCCAATCGTAACCTGGGTTTTTTCCGTAATATTCAGGATCGCGTCACTGTTGGAACCGCCGACAACCCCATAGGTACGCGCATCTGCCCAAACTTTACCTTTGATCTGTGGGGATTCTGCAATTAATTTGACTTTATTCCCCTTCAAAGAAATATTGGGATCGGTCTTCACTTCGGTGACAGCATCGGGGGCGCCTACTCTCAAGGTGGCGCCTGCTTCCGAGCCTGATCCTAGCCCCCCGCCAATCGCATCGGCAGTGACTTCGCCTTCGATAGAGGTTTGCGCCAATGCGGTCAACATCCCACCTGCGGTGAGGCTGGCATTGGTTTTCAAATTGACCTGTGTCTTATAATCGAAAGAAACCTCAGCATCGCCAAACATCGCGCCAATCACTCCACCGCCTCTGGCATCGCTATCCGAGTCGGCTTTGTGAACCGCCTTGGCGTTCAAAGTAATGTTTTTCCCAGCATTAAGTACGGCGTTCATGCCAATTTGAACGCGGGTGTAATTATTGATGTCCGTTTCCGAATAGAGCGGCGCAATCGCAGCCCCACCAACAGTCACACTACTACTTTCAGAATCGGCCTCGTGTTTAGCTTCAGCTGTGAGAGAAATATCGCCTGATGCTGTAATCTCCACATCATTGCCAATCGCGGCATCCACCTCGATGTTCAACGAGGTATCTGCATCTGCACCGTTCCCGGCCAATAAACCACCGCCCGAAGCCATGGCGTCTGTCAGAGCCTTTCCTCCATTTTTGTTGTGGGATGCCGCCACCGTCACATCACCGCCGCTGGTATCGATGACCGTCGCCTGCCCGATCGTTGCATCAATATCAAGTGTTACACTGGCGTAAGCAAGCGAGACCCCCGCCGCCAACTGAGTCGATACCGCCACCCCCCACACACCTACATCGACGTTGGATTGGGCACGCGCCTGCACGAGAATATCCCCACTGGCAATGATCTGAACACTATCGCCAATTTGAGCCTGAACGTCCGCCGTAATATCCACCAGACCGACATTGGCGGTAAGACCGACGGCCATGCCTGCTGAAACACCCCAGGCATCTACCTCAATATCGTAATTCGCGTCGGCCACTACGCTGACATCGCCAATCGTAGCCCCGGAGGCTTTGCCAATCTTGCTATTATCGCCGATGTAGGCCAGGGTATCTCCACTGGCATCCACCTTCGCAATGGCCGCGCCTGCCGAAATGCCGCCAATCGAAACATTGGGGGTCAGAGCTTCGACGATTACATCCTTTTCTGCCTTAATCTTCAGTGCAGCACCTTGTTTGATTTGGGTCTGAGGGCTGCCAACAACGTAGGCTTTGACATCACTTTCTTCATTAATGATCGCCACAGCCGCGCCAAGAGCCGTACCACCACCCGTGCCAACAAAGGATGTCAAGTCAAAGTCAACATGCAATTGGGCATCCAGGCTGATCGCACCGGTTGTGTCTTCCAGGCCTGCACTAATACTGGCCCCAGAGCCGATAAAGGCAGTCACCGGCGTATTATTATTTACAATTCCAACCCCAAACCCAACGCCAATGCCGCCTGCGCCAATGCCACCGACTTTGGAAACAAACTGCGTGTGTTCGCGGGCATCAATATCCACATGTCGGCCAGCATTCACTATCACATTCTCGGCAATAAAAGCGCTGGTGCCTCTTGGCAGCGTTCGAAAGGCATTGACTACATCTTTGTTCACCTGGCTGCTGACCGCATCCGATGGAACGGCAGATTTGACTTTCGTATCCACTGTGTCAGCAGTCGAATTTATCTGGTTTGTATTTTGGGTATCTGGATCATTATTGGGATCATTGAAATCGCTCAACATAGTGGCTTTTGAGGTGATATCTGTGAGTTGGCTATCCGTTGATGTTGCGGTTGAGTTTTCATTCTCATCGTTGAGGGCATTATCTGACGAACCCTCCGATGAATACGTACTGTCCATATTCCCGCCCAGAGTGTACACGCCCACTGATCCCGCAATCCCAGCGCCCCCAGCGCCAACACTGACGATCACCGTTTCAATATCCCTGGTAGCCAATGCATTAACATGTATATCACGCATTGCATTGACGTTTCCAGCGATATACGCCGTAGTGTCATTACTCTGCACGAGAATATCAATCGCACCAGCAATACCAATCACACTGGCTCCCAATCCGCCGAAAATGCCATAAAGGGTGAATTCATTGATTGCAGTGACATAAACATCTTGCAGTTTACCTGCCCCACTATTCGTGCCATTGATTACAGCGCTGGCAGCGATATAGGCCAGGGTGTCCGAGTCGATTACGATCACATCCACCACACCACCGATGCCGAGTCCATCTTTAGCGATGGCAACTCCCCCAGCCACGACCAGCGTCCAGACATCTTCCTCAGAATAGGCCTCTACAACCAGGCCATGCACGCCATCGGCCCGCAACAATTTCCAATCCGTATCAAAGTCCCCATTATATGGGCTCAGATTGGCGGCGGAATTGCCTAAGGCCGTGACTTTGGCGCCAGCAGCAATAAATGCCCGGGTATCTTTTTCGATGATGGTGACACCAACGCTCACACCCACGCCGATGCCCGAAATGCCACCAACGATGGCGAGAGAACCGATGATCGTGTCTACTTCCGTGGCGTCAGCGGCGGCAATACGAATATTGCCACCCGCAGCGACAATGGCATCTTGGTCAATGTAGGCGTAGGTGGTGCTATCTAACAGGAAAACTAATACCGCCCCGGCTCCCCCGGCCGCAACCTGGCCGCCCCCGCCCGCGAGGGCAACAGCCAGTGAGAGCAATTCTTCTGATGCATCGGCAGCGATGACAATATCGCTCTTCGCGTTCACTTTCGCCTCTTTACCAATATATGCTTTGGTAGTGATATTCACAATGCCCACAAATATGCCCGGTGAAATCGCTGCACTGGCTTGCCCGCCCGAAATGGCAACCCCGCCGCTAAATCCTTTGAATGAATAATCGTTGCCAGCCACAACCAACACTGACTGATCGCCGGTGGCGCCTTCAGCCTGATTGACCTGCGCTTCATCATCGATGTAGGCCAGAGTGTCCACAGTCATCACATTGACGGTGGTGGAGAATTGGATCGCAGCAGCAGTTTTTCCGCCCGAAATACCTACGCCCGCGCTCCAGGCTGCCAGATCATCCTGGTTGACAGCGCTAACAGCTACCCCTTTGAAGCCCGTCACCTCACCAGCTGTGACGATTCGCTTGTTGGAATAATCATCATTTTTGACTTGATCCTTACCAGGAGGGCTGGGTGATGGGACTTGCCCCTCTTCCGGGTCGTCGATAACGCCCAAAGTATCCGGTATCAGAGTCTCGACAAATTTGCCTGTCTTTACGGATATGCCACCGATATGCTTGGCAAAAGCATCCACCTGAGCGCCTTTACCGATATAGGCTTTGATGGTCTTCGTAAAAATCGGGACACTTACTGAAGCCGCAATACCGATCGCATTCTGGCCGCCACTGATCCCTACTGATCCGGCAATCATATCGATCTCGGTATCGTCTTCGGCAGCCACTTTTACGCTGCCTTCCGCAGTGACTTTTGCACCGTTTAATGGCGTGTTGTTTACAGTTTTTTGGCCTTCGATATAGGCTTCAGTTGTCAGTGTATAGATGGAAACTCCAACACTACCAGCAATACCGATGGATTTTCCAAGACCCACTGAACCCGAAATCGAAATCACTTCTTCCTTCGAAATGGCTTCGACAATCACATCCCGGCGGGCATCTACCTCAGCCCCCGCCTCTATTTTTGCCTGTGTTGTCTTTGAAACGACTGCCACATCGATCCCCGCTCCAATTCCACCCTTCATGCCCAACCCCACACCCCCACCGACACCGATTAAATAGGTATCGCTTGTCGCACGCACGATCACACTTTGATCGCTGCTTGATGAGGCATTATTCTGCTGGTTGATTTTGGCGCCCGACTGGATGTAGGCCAGAGTGGTATCCGAGAGCACGCTTACCGTCGCCGATCCAGCAATACCAACACCCCCGCCGCCCGATCCGCTCACGGCGTAGGAGTCTAAATCCGCGAAATTCACGGCCACTACAATCAACCCTTTTAGATTTTGGGTTGTCTTCGTACCACCGCTCTTCAAACCCGTATAGGCATTGACGCCGCTGCCATTGCCGCTGGCATTAATGACCATATTTTCATCAATATTGGCATCAACGGTATTGTTCGTCACCAGGGTGACATTGGAAACACCGAAGGCTGTGCTATTTATAGATATCGAAACATTGCCCGCCAAAGTCCAGGTATCGGCATCATTGCAGGCCGATACCAACATACTGCCATCGGCATTGATCGATTTTGAACCTGTAAGATATGCTTTTACGGTGTTTGTCAGGATATTGACGCTGATCGACCCACCCAGGCTCCAACCCTTAGAACCTTCGATGCCTGCGCTAATCGAGTGGATGGTGGCGTTTTCATCGGCCTGCACAATGATATTCCCACTAGCGGTAGTATCCACATTTGAGTTGTCAATATAGGCTTTCACCGTATTGGTGATGATATTAACCCCCACTGCGGCGCCAATCGAATTTCCGCCAAGCGAGATGGCGGCCTGTCCGGCCAGCGACTTGATCATAGATTCGTCGCTGGCAATCACCAGGACATCCCCGGCAGTGTCGATATCCGCGCCGCCCGAAATATGGGCATCGATGGTATTTGAAATCACATTAATCGAAACCGATCCAGCAATGGCTGTTTTCTTCGCGCCTGCCGCGCCGACCGACAGTGTCCAGATTTCTGCATCTTTTACGCTGGATTGAATGCTGAGGCTTTTTGCCGGAAGAGTGCTGCTCTCCACCCATGCTCGCACTGTGCTGTTGATTTGATTCCAGGCAAGGGCTGCTCCCAAGCCCGATTCTTTCAAAGCGATGCCGAGCGCGCCTGCAAAGGCATAGATGGTTGCTGAATCCTCAGCCGCGATCGTGATTTCATCCGCGCCAGCGGCTATGGCCAATATAGCATTTCGAATTCCGGCCTGGGTATTGGTAGTCATCAGGTTTACAGCGACTGTTCCTGCCACAGCCGACTTCGACACGCCCGCTGAGACAGCGATAGCAATGATACGACTGCTGTTATTTGCTTGCAGCGTCATCTTCCCACCAATATTCAACGCTGTAGTCTGGTTGCTGCCCAGGATTTCCGCTTTGGTCGTGTCATTAATGCGGTTGATGACTACGGAGGCGCCAACGCCAACTTTACCACCGATAGAAAAAGCGCCACCAACCGCAACCAGACGCGACCTGTTCTCTGCTGTAAAAGTCAGGTTGCCGCTCAAGGTCAGGTTGACATTATCAACAATCGCAGTCGTGGTATGCGTAATGGTATTCAGGGAAACCGAACCGGCTATTCCATACGAGTCGGTTCCGGTTTGGCCGGTGCCTCCGGCTGTTACTGCCACCATCAGCCCACCGGTACGGACGTTCAAAGTTAATTCACCCGCTGTGACCGTTGTGTCTTTTACGAACGCTTCGGTGGTGATGTTGGCAGTATTCATGCCAAACGAACCGGCAATCCCCGCAGATTTTTTGCCTGGGTCTGTGAGCGAAATAGCTACTGCGCCTGCAACGTCGATGAAATCTGTGTCATTACTGGCTGAAAGCGTTAACGTCTGATTGCTGGCGTTGATCGGTCCGGTTTTATAAATATAAGCCTTGGCTGTATCGGTGACTGTGGTTATTGCCACGTCTCCGGCAATACCAGCGCCACTCTTACCCGTCTGGTCTGTTGCAGCCGAAGTTTCGCCAAACAGGGTTGGAAGCGAAACGCCATCCATCGGGTCATTGGCTGCAACGGTGGCGCTCTTCTTCTTGATTGCGGCAGCCAACGAAATAGCCAGAACAAAGCCGCTGTTTGCAGCATCAATGCTAACAGGTCCGCCAAGAGTGAGGCTACCCACGGCGGCATCTGTTTCTGTCATCAAGTTGCCAGTCACAGCCTGCGTATCCCGCTCAATGTCATGAATGGCGACAGAAGCGCCCACACCCGTACCTTTGGCTACTGCCACGCTGCCAGCCAGGGTGACAACATCGGTATCATCGCTCGCCTCAACCACAGTGCTGGCTTTTGTGATATGAAGGATACTGTACTTTGTCGTCGCATCTGGCGCGATGGCAACTGGCACAATTGTGGCGACTTTCTTGGTCTTGTCGCGAGACACATCGTAATCGGTGATGAGGGCCAGTTGCCCCTTACCAGTACCATCATCGATTTGCAGCAACCGGCCATTATAAGCATCATCCATATCGGAAGCGTCATTCCCAAGCTGGATGGTCGTCTTGGAGCCACCCAACGCGGTGCCGCCGTGATACACAAATGGGGATGAACCAACAACAATGGTCGCGCCATTATCGATTTGAGCATAGGTTTTGTTGTCAATCTCCTGATAGACAACCACGCCATTGAAAGCAAAATTGCCCGAGGAACCACCAGAGGCCCCCACGGAAATGTTCATCACTGCATTGTCCGCGGCCACTTGCAGGGAGTCGGCGTATAAAGTCACGCCATCATCAATCTCGGCGATCACTGTATTGGAATAATCCAGAACCAATATTACTGCGCCAATGGCAGATTTTTTAGCAGAGGAACCGGCGGGCTCTGTGACGGCTTTTTTGAAAGAGCTAACGTCAATGAAATATGATTTCGAAGTGCTGCCAGAGACGCCAGGAAGTTGTAGATTGCCAATGGCATTGACCATCTCGTCGATGCTAGAAGCTGTGACAGCCACGGTCTGGCTGCCGGTGCGATAGGCATTATTTGGGTCTTGATTGATCCTTGCTCCGCTGGCGATATAGGCTTTGCTGATGTGGGTGCGATCAATGACAGTGACAGCCAGCGCAACGGCGATATCGGCATCAGTGGCAGTCGATTGGGAAAACGAGTCGAAAACGTAGGTGTCCAGGCCCAGGTTTCCATCCAAATACAATGTCAAGGCGCGAATAACCTCTTTTGATTTGTAATGTTCGGGGCTGCCCAGGTGTTCCCAATTCGCCGTATTTGCGAAATTCTCCTGGCTCAGGTCAATGCTCGTTCCAGGACGCGTGCCGATATATTTATACCAATCACCTGACTCTCCCTTGCCTTCAGGATGGCCGGACTGAATTTCGACTATTTTCCCAGTTTCAATTACTTGAGGATTACTCTTCCAGGTTCCATCCGAATTTTTCTCGACCCCCGATTTGAAATCAGCAATCTTATTACCCGCGTCCAGGGGGCCGGTATTCGCGGCGAAAGTAAAATCATTCGCTGTTACTGCGCTGACCGTTAAAGAACCGCCAGCAACCACTTGCGCGCCACTGGCAATGAACGCCTGCGCATCTTCGGTATAGATTCCGATGGCAACCGATACAGAACCGTAGAATTTGCCCGAAGCGGCATTGGGGTCGTCGTTGTTTTCATTCTTCGAGGTTGTTGCGCTGGCGGTCACGTCTGGGCGATCGAAAATGCTGGCGCTGACCGAAATATCTTCTTTCGCCTGCACAACACCGGATTTACCATCACTATCGAGGTTGCTATCGCCGATACGGGCAAAAACCCTGTTGACGTCGTAATCCAGCGCAATTCCACCAGCGGCTTCAAACTTCTGCACCTGGCCTTTCGTCGCCGAATTATCCTGGAACTTTGTCGAAAAATTCCCCAACACCTTTTTGACCAGGGCCAGGAACCCTGTCGAGCCTACATCATCTAGCAGGTTGCCGGTTGAACTGGTTCCAACTCCGGCGGCAGCTGCAGTGCCATTTACATTCGATGGAATCACAGCCAATTTTTGCACGTTAATGCTCTGACGATTTTGGGAGGCGCTGATAGTGATGCTGCCATCGACAGCGGCGGTGCCATCCAGGAAAGCCTGGGTGAGGCCTTCCTCGTGTTTCACTGCTACGGCTATGCCAACCTGGCCATTCCCGCCAGTTGCGGATACTGCAAAGGTGTAGTTGCGATCGGTGGTTTCCGCGCGCATCATCAGGTCGCCACCTACAATCAACGTGGCATCGTCCGTGACATGGACAGTAGCTTCTGAATCGAGGACGCTGACGGCGGCGGAAACCGCAATCCCTGCAAGACCATGCGTGTTTGCTACTACGGTAACTGTATTATCTACAGCCGCTCGCAAATAAACATCTCCACTGGTGGTGATCTTGCCGCTAACAAGCACTTTCGCTGTATTATCCAGCACCCCCACCGCTACACCCAGACCAATCCCGATGGGATAGGTCCAGGCCTGGGCGATCCCTAACGCGATGGCGCTGAAAGAAGTCGCGGAGATGTCGGCGTTCTGAGCAATGGTAATTTGGGCCTCGCTATTCGACACCACCACCCCGCCGATCAGGGAAAAGGATTGTAATATGCCCAGCAAGCCGTTGGTAAACCACTCCGAGGCGCTGGCGCTGTCGGGTAGCACGCGCGTGGTATCAGCTTTGGCATCCAGACTGACTACACCGCCTTTGATGGTTGCCCCATTGACGGTGATGTGGGCGTTAGTATCGGCAACGTGAATCCCTGGGGTGTATTTAACTGTGGAGTCAGAGGCTGTCAGCGTGATATTTCCCGGGGTGAAACTGCTGCCACTCTCGACGTGTCCCAATACTTGCGCACCATTACTAATGGTGATCGTCTCAGCGGTAAATGCGATATTCTTTGAATTGCCTGTTGAATTCGCGCCGGTATGGTCGCCGCCCGTGATCTTGCGTGTGGAAATAAGCGCATTATTCGAAACCATGATGCTGTCTTCGTCCCCATCACCGCCGTCGATCGTCAGGTCAATATTCGCGATCATCTGCAGGATCGTGATCGTATCGTCACCACCGCCGCCGCTGACTTTGAGAGTCTGTAACTCATCGGCAGCGTAAGAAATATTGATATTGATCGTATCATCTCCACCAGCGCCGTCCACAGTTACATTTTGCTTATTGGCAAAGGTGATATCTTCGAAATGATCTCCCTGGACTTTAAGGGTCTGGAAACCATTTGCCGTTCCGCCATTGAGGACATCGATAGTATCCGCTTCATCTGATAAAGTTGTGGGAAATGTGACGTTGGTTGCCAGTGTAATATCGGTAATCGGCTCGATATTCGTGTAACTCACATGAGAATCATCAAAGTCAATTGTGCCTGAGCTGGGTCCTGATGCTCGATAGGCGACAGCCTCGAACCTCCCACCTTGAAATTGCATACTATCAAAACCTGCGCCACCATCATAGGCAATCATCGCGTCGGCAGGGTCATCATCGAGCACAAAATCAATCACCAATAGATCATCGCCGGAACCTCCATCCACTCTTGCATCCCCATGGCTGCCATGAATTGTAATCTCGTCATCGCCTTCTTCGGCCTGAATTTCAACCTGACTCGAACCCTTGAGTTCGATATCCATTTGGTCATTCTGGTTAGTTCCATTGATGATGATGTCGGTGGAGTCATCCAGCACGATGGTCTGCAAAAACGTAAAATCCTGCAACGTTATGGATTGAGAATTAATAATTTTTATAATGCCAGCAAGTGTTGTTGCCTGGCCATTAGCAGAACCTTGGAGAATTAAGCCATCCATATTATTTAGCTGGATTTCCTCATCATAGATGCCACCCTCGATGTACAGCATTCCATCATCTGGTTTCAGGCTGCCTGCAACCGCGTCCAAAGCATCCTGAATCGGCGTTGCCGAAACATGACAATTAGGATCATCCGAACATTGCCCGCCTTCGGGCAGGAAACTATGCTTGACGCCGTCAAAATAAAAATAGGGATCAGGGACCACAGGGATAAGGGTGGGATCAATCTCGGGAGTGGGTTCGCCCACATCCTCCATTTGTGGCGTTTCGACTTTAGCAAGATTTTGCCCATTTTGTTGGATCTCCAAATCGATCTGGGATTCAACATCATCGTCAGGTAGGCCCCCGCCGGAGATGGAGGAGTCGACATTTTGCTCGATGGCCTGATCTTCCTCATCAGTGGGGGGATCTTCAATTGCTGTATCCGCTTCTTGGATTGTTTCTCCCAGAGCCTGAGTTTCGCTATCCCCTTCAAGTTCAGTTGTAACTATCGGTTCAACATCCCCTTCTACACTCATATTTGGACTTTCATCTTCTACTACTACCGGCGTTGGTGGAGCATCCCCGTCCCCTGCGAACACGATTTCATGAGGAATCCAAAGCGCGCAAAAAATTAGAAAAATTCCGATTATCATTCTAATTCCATAAGTATGTGCGCGTTTTTTTGCTGCCACGTCACCGGCCTGAAATGAGTGAGGTTCTTGAATTTATGGAACATCATATTCGATAAGGATGTTGATGTCTGTCGTGCAAGTATGACAACCCTTGTAGTTTATGCATGACAGTCAAAAAACCGGGTATCAGTTATTTTTTAACCCAACGATATCAAAAAGGCCACAGCTACCCTGAAGGGCACACGTGAACAGGGATTTATTATAAATTACGCTAAGCGATTCTATTCTATCGCTTCCCCACATTCTTCACAAAAACGCACACCGGGACGGCTCTCCACACCACATGAAGAACAGATCATACCCGGGGCAGCCAATGATGTGCCGCATTGCTCACAAAAGCGCACATTAGGCCGGTTGCGTGAGCCGCATTCAGGGCAGGGCAGTTCATCGGACACAGGATCAGGCACAGGTTGCGGTTTTACTACCTGATCGGCAGCTTGTGGCGCGGCTTTGATTTCTGATTCAGGCTCTTCTTCATCAGATACAGGTTCAACCCCCTCAGAAACAGCAAGCAATCTCTGTTGCCACTCATCAACGGTTTGCGGTCGGTCGACTGGTTTGGGCTGCATAGCCCAGGTGATGGCTGCGGCAATTTCCGAACAGATGGCGGGATTGTGCTGGTCAGGCGGAACGTAGTCCACCTCACCAATCGCCAGGGAAACACTGTCAGGGGGTTTGATACCGGTCAGCAGGGCGTAGAGGGTTGCACCCAGGGCGTAGACATCGGAGGCCGGGCTGGAGCCGCTGCCGCTGTACTGCTCCGGGGGTGAGAAGCCGGGCGTGACGCCTCTGGCGCCGGTGGCGGTGCGCGCGCCGGTGCTGCCCTCTTTGGCTACGCCAAAATCCACCAACACGACCTGATCATTGGGCATGGCTTTGATATTCTGGGGTTTGATATCGCGGTGGATGATGGGCGGAGTCTGGTTGTGCAAATAGGTAACCGCATCACAGATTTTAATAATCCACGCAATTGACTGCACTTCGGAGAAGGGCGCGCCTTGCTTTTTGATCATTTCCCACAGGTTGTCGCCGGGGATGAATTCCATCACCAGATATTGCTGCCCCTCCTGAG